>NZ_JBEXNT010000110.1:0-33252 GCF_040611255.1 Kitasatospora sp. NPDC002965
CTCTTCGTCTTCCTCGGCCGCGGCAAGATCGCCGGCCTCCCCGTCATGGTCTGGATCCTCATCCTCACCGCCGCCGCCGTCCACATCCTCCTCAAATACACCGACATCGGCCGCAACCTCTACGCCATCGGCGGCAACGACACCGCAGCCCGCCTCGCCGGCATCAACATCAACAAATACCTCATCGCCGTCTACGCCCTCATCGGCACCGTCGCCGCCCTCGCCGGCATCCTCCTCACCGCCCGCACCGGCAGCGGCCAACCCGTCTCCGGCAGCGAAGGCCTGGAGCTGAAGGCCATCACCGCCGCCGCCCTCGGCGGCGCCGCCCTCAAGGGCGGCAAGGGCGGCATCGGCGGCACCCTCCTCGCCGTCGCCCTCCTCGGCTGCCTCGAAAACGGCCTCACCGTCCAGGGCATCAACTCCTTCTGGCAGAACGTCGCCCAAGGCGCCCTCCTCGTCGCCGCCGTCGTCATCCAACAACGCCGCAACGGCGAACGCGCCGTCGGACTCCCCGCCTAGTACGAAAATCCCCCGCTCGTAGCCCGTTCTCCCAGGTCATGCAGCCCCAAAGGATTGGAGTGGCACTTGAGGGCCGAGTTGGTTCTCCTGGCAAGGCACCGCCCCGCCCCCAATCCTCGGTGCAGGCGAAACGACCTGCCGTGCCACGAACGCCCCCGGGGGCCTCCGGAAGAACGGGCCGCATCCACCGACTGCCGTGGCCCGAGGCGGTCGCTGCCGCCGCTCGCAAGGCATCACGGGCGGCGCCCTTCACCTCACAGGAACGCGGGGAGTGTCGAACTCGCTCGGGCCGCCCGCTCACGAGCCACTGGTCCAGCTACTCCACCGGCAGACCTCAGAGCCAGCCGTACCCCCGAACAGGTAGTGGGCGGGCCTCGGCCACTCCGGGCTGACCCGCACACCTCCCGTACCCCACCCAGCCCATCCAGTATCTGAAAGGACTCCCCCATCCGCCGTCTTTGGCCGCTTGTCGCCGCTGTCATTCTCAGCTTCCTGCCACAGGGCCTCCTGGCGGGACCGGCCCAAGCTCGCCAACCTCTACGTCATGGTGTCGCCCACCGAACTGACCGGGCACACCGTCACCGACATCGAAGCCGACCCGAGGGTGAGGACGTCCGCATCACGGGCTCCGTACCGACGAAACTGACACTGCCTGTGAACGCTGCCGGCCGGTACGTCCGGGTCCAGCTCGCCGGCACCGACCGCCTGACCCTGGCAGAGGTCCAGGTCGACGTCGCGGTCACGGCCGACAGGTGACACCGCAAGGTGACCCATGCCGGGACCGGCGACGTCATCGACGCGCGCCCACCTGTTGGGAGGCGGCCGGGTGGCCGCCTCCCAACAGGTGGGGTGCGCAGCTCAGGGGAAGGTCACCTCGTAGTTGCCGTTCTTGAGCGTGAAGTGGGCGACGCCGGTGACGCCCTCGTAGGCGTAGTTGCCCCCGGTGATCGTGCCGTCGAACTCCTTGGCGGCCCCGTCGCCGAGGGGCACGACCACGGACAGGGTGACCTGCTTCTCCGGGCCGAACTTGAGCAGGCTGGTGCAGTACAGCTGGTCAGGGCCGGCCTCGACCTTGCTGCAGGTGGAGTAGATCGTGCCGATGGTGTTCTCGCCGTACTGGTCGAGGAGTGGTGTCCGGGTGCCGAAGGAGTTGCCCAACTCCTGCGGCACTCCGCCCTGGGCGGTGGTGTACCCGCTGCTGCTGATGGTGACCCACGGGATCGACACAGCCCGGTGGTGCGCTCCGCCCGGGTTCTGACCGTCCGCCAGGGCCGGCGCACTGAACGCGGCGGCCGCGCCGAGCGCCGTCCCGGCTAGGACGAGGGCGAGCGTGCGCTTGGTGCGCAGAGCATGGTGCATTGGCGTTCTCCTCGGACACGGCGGGCTCTCTGCCCGCATCCGAGGGGTAGTCGAGCACACCGGGGCCAGCTGGCGCGGTGCCCGCAGGTGTCCTCTCGCAGGGTGACTGAGGCAGCCGCTTCTCCTTGGGATGCAAGCGAATGAGTCGCCTGCAGACCTCGTACGGCTGGGCCGTCCGTGTGGTCGCGGCCCTCACTCGAACGCCCGCGAGATTCACCCGAAATGCTCCCTCCGACGCTCGATGCACCGTCACCCGAGGTGCCGTCTCCCACGCTCATGAGGGGCCTCGCGACAGTTCACCCTGACGCGCCGAAGTCAGTCACGGGCATGCCGGTCAGATGAGCGAGAACCTCACCATCGAGGGCAACGAGTTCCGCACGGACCCGGCCACGGGGCGCAGTACGGCCGGGTTCGCCGACTTCGTCCAGATCAGACGCCGGGACCGGAAAGCGAGGCCTGCAAAGTGATGGGCCGTGGGGTTGTCTGGTGCTGGTCGAAGATCAGTACCTCGTTCACCCCCTGCCTGAGCCAGGGTGCCGGGCAGTAGAGCCGTCGCTGCGGACCGATGTCCCAGTATCGTCCAAGGTTGCGGCCATTGACCCAGACCACGCCCTTGGTCCAGTTCGACAGGTCGAGGTACGTGTCGGCGACGGTGGCTAGCTCTACCAGGGCGCGGAAGAAGATGCCGGGTCGTTGCGGGTCGCTCACCTTCGGGGTGAGGCCGGCGATGAAGGCGTCGTCCATCGGTAGGCAGGTGGTCTGCCATTCCGTCAGCGGCGCGGAGTCCGCCAGTGTCACGGTGTGCAGAATGCCCTTCCGGTCGACCAGCGCGCGCCCGTAGTTGGTCCGCCCCATGCCCTCGACCAGGATATCCAGGCGTGTCGGGCTGCCGATCCCGCTCGACGGGGGGAGAACGAGCGCGTCATCGCCGGTGGCGATGTTGAGTGCGCCGGCGATGTCCGTAGGCAGGCTCTGTCGGCAGAATCCGCCCTGGTAGCTGCCGTTGAGGAAGATGGTGGCGTAGTCATGAACGTGCCGGATGGCGAGCCTGCCGCCACTGTAGCCACTGAGCTGTTTGCTGTAGAGGATGAAGCCGAAGTTCTGGTCGTACGTCTCCATCGGCTGAGGGTGCACCGTTCGGGCGGCGGGAAGCGCGGCTGGCAGATTGTCCCAGAGTGAGGCGTGAGCGACCGGCATCAGGTCGGGGCCACCGGCTCGGGTGAGGGTGGGAACGGCGGTGGGCACGTCGGGTAGTGGGCTGCCGAGGTAGCCCGCGATCAGGTTGCGGTACCTGGTGTACCGCGCTGTCACTGCTCCCTGTTCCGAGATGGGTGCGCAATAGTCATAACTGGTGATGCTTGTCTGGTAGTTACCGGAGTCATCGTCCGCGTTGGCCCCTGCGAAGAAGCCGAAGTTGGTGCCACCGTGGATCACGTAGAGATTGAAGGACAGTCCCAAGTCCATGCAGCCCCTGATGGTGGACGAGACGTCGTTCCCTGCCCCCTGGAAGGTGCTGTCACCCCAGCGGGTCAACCAGCCCGGGTACACCTCGCCGGCCATCACGGGCACCGCAGGAAAGCTTCGCCGAGCCTTCGCGATCGCGGTGGCGTCGCCACCACTGATCGCGATCGCGCCACCGCTGACCACGGTCCTGTTGCCCTGTACCTGACCGAGACCATCCTCGGTGTAGAAAGGGCCGTGGATGCCTTTCCTGAGCCAGAGTTGGCGCAGCTCCTCCAGGTACTCCGTGTCGTTTCCGTAGGAGCCGTACTCGTTCTCGATCTGGATCATCAGGATCGGACCGCCGTTGTCGATCATCAGTGGCCGGACCCTGGGGATCAGGGCATCGTGGTAACGGGTGACGGCGGCCATGTAGTTGGGGTCGTCGGCGGACTTCACCCGCAGCCTGATGTCCTGGTTCTTGAGCAGGTAGGACGGCATCCCGCCGAGATCCCACTCCGCACAGACGTATGGCCCTGGCCGCAGAAGTACCCACAGGCCTTCCTGTTGGCAGAGCCTGATGAAGGACTCGATGTTGCGTCGATCCGTGCTGAAGTCGAAGACGCCTGGGGCTTCCTCGATGTGGTTCCACATGGTGTAGATCGAGATCGTGTTCATCCCCATCGCCTTGGCCAGCTGGACACGGTGGCGCCAATACTCGACCGGGATCCGCGCGGGGTGCATCTCACCGCTGCGGATCTGGAACGGGGCACCGTCCAGGAGGAAGGCCGTGCCGTCGGGGGCGAAGGTGAATCGGCCGGAGGAAGCGCTCGCGGCGTTGCCGACGGTGGAGCCCGTGACCGCCGAGGCGGCGGCGCTTAACACGCTGATGGAAAGGAAGCGTCGACGGTTCACGTCACTCCTCGTTTGGATTGCTCCGGGCGGATCGGACTGTGTTGCCGCCCGCAACAGTTAAGCCTGGGAGTCCGACACTTTCAATCACTTCCAGTAATGATATTTGTTCAAACCTGTGTGAAGTGGCTGAATATCAAACATCTGCGAACATCGTCTTGACTTGTCGGTGGGGTTCGGCGCTGGGTGAGGCCCTGGTGGGCGGCCAAGGGTCCAACCGGCAGCGCTCTTGCCGGGACGGCCGTTAGATCAAGCGAGCTTGGCCGACCTTCGACCGCCGAGGACTTCAACGCGGGGTTGCCGGTAGAGGTGGCAGGTCGGCGCCGATCACGCATCCCGACGAGGACGAGCCCAAGTCGGATCCGGATCCCGTGCAGCCGGCGGAGGCGCGGGATCACCGCGCACTCCGCCCGATGTGGGACCAACAGCCGGGGTGGGCCGCAAAAAGACCTACTAGTCTACTAAATTGTTTAGCACTAGGAGCTAAGGTGGCCCCATGACCGATCCGCATGCCCCTCGGCCAGCCTCAGCGCCGGGAGAGATACGCCTGCACGACTCGGTGCAGCGTCTTGTTGACAGCACCCTGCAGCGGCAGCTCCCACTCGCCGAGTGTCTCGACGACCTCACCTCCGGTGCCGAGCTTCCAACGCATCAGCCCGAAGGCGCGCTCCTGCGGATCCAGAGTCGCGGGCACACCGCGCATGTCGTACACCGGCGCGCCCAGGGTGTGCGCGTCCCGGATCATCCGCCACTGCAAGGCGTTGCTCGGCCGTACTTCACGACGGTGATCGGCGGAAGCCCCCGTCTGGTACCAGACGCGCCGTCCCGCCACGATCATGGTGTGGGCGGCGAGCACCTCATCCGCATGCCGTGCGAGATACAGCCTCATACGGTCCGGTTCCTCCGCATTCAGCTCCCTGTACTGCCGCTGGAAGTAGTCCAGCGACCGTCCCAGCCGGAAGCCGTCTCGCCGCTCGGTGACCTGCAGCAGCTCGTAGAAGGTCGCCACGTCGTCGCCCGCGCCCAGGAAGGTCTCGACCCCGGCTTTCAATGCCTTCTTGATGTTGCGCCGCCACTCCTGGTTCAGGCCGGACCACAGGTCGTCGGTGCTACGGCCGGCCAGTGGCACCTCGAAGACGTAGCGGGGTTGGGCATCGCCGGCACTGCCCTCCTCTCCACAGCGTCGCCATCCGGCGTTCCGGAGCCGGTCGCCCACTGCCGCACCCACCGGATCCACGAGATCCGGCACTACGTCCTCGACCCGGCGCCCCGGTCCCACGGCCGTCTTGAGCGTCGACGCATGCCAGCGCCGGTACGGCAGCGGCGGACCCATGCGTACGGCGAACGCCCCTGCGGAGCGCAAATGCTCCAGCAACAGCTGGAGCACGTCCGTCAACCTGGGATCGGTCCAGTCCAGCTGAGGCCCCTCCGGCAGATACGCGAAGTAGCGACGGGTGCCCGGCAGCGGCCGGTACAGCACCTGGGCGGCACCGTGCTGGCGGCCCGAACCGTCGAACCAGCCGAGCCGCTCCGCCGTCCAGCCTTCCTTGACAGCCGCCCAGGACGGCAGCTGCAGAAAGCTCACCTGATCCACCGATGTGAGCCCACTGAGGTTACTGAGGTATCCACGGTGCTGCTCGGCGGTCGTGCGCACTATCTCGAAACCGCTGGTGCGTTCAGTCATCTGCGCCTCGGCCACGGCCATGTCGGAACCTCCTCAATCCGTTCCACGCTCCTCCGGCGGGAGGGCGGCGGGAAGGGCCCGCCTACCTCTTGCACGCCTGGCCGTGCTGTCGTGTGGCAGGAACTTTCTTGCCGCTTCCGGTTGGCCTGCTGAGGGGCGGGACGTGACGACGCCGGAGCGGACGGAGTCCGCAGACAAGACGCCAGCACAGGCCCGGACCGGTCGGCTCAGTGGCGGCACAGTGATGATGCTCGGGTCGCTCGCGTCGCGGATCACCGGCTTCGTGCGCAGCGCGGTCATCGTCGCCGTGCTGGGAACGGCGCTGCTCGGAGATGCCCACAACGTCGCCAACACCGTGCCGAACATCGTCTACATCCTGCTGATCGGCGGGGCGCTGAATTCGGTGTTCGTGCCGGAGCTGGTTCGTGCCGCGAACGAGCATGCGGACGGCGGCGTCGCCTACACCGACAGGCTGATCACCCTGTGCCTCGCGGCGCTGACTGCGATCACCGCAGTGGCCGTGCTCGCTGCGCCCTGGATCGTCGCCGCGTACACGGACTACACGGGTGCGCAGCGAGAGCTGACCATCACCCTGGCCCGCTACTGCCTGCCTCAGATCCTCTTCTATGGCGTGTTCACGGTGCTCGGCCAGGTACTCAACGCGCGCGACCGGTTCGGCGCGATGATGTGGACCCCGGTGCTCAACAATGTCGTCGTCATCGCCGTCTTCGGCTTGTACCTGGCCGTGGCGGTCGGGGCGAGATCAGCGGGCGACGTGAGTGAGGCCCAGTTGCTCCTCCTCGGCGTCGGTAGCACCGCCGGGATCGCCGTCCAGGCGATGGCCCTGCTGCCTTCCTTGCGCGCAGCCGGATTCCGCTGGCGCCCGAGTTTCGACTGGCGTGGGTCGGGCCTCGGCCGGCCGCTGCGGGCCGCCGTGTGGACGCTGCTGCTCGTCCTGGCGAACCAGCTGGCCTACTGGGTGGTGACGCGACTGACCACGACCACCGGGGTGCGGGCGGTTGCCGATGGGGTCATCGAAGGCGTGGGCTACACCGCGTACAGCAGCGCCTACCAACTGTGGGTGGTGCCCCAGGGCATCATCACGGTGTCCCTGGTCACCGCCCTGCTGCCGCGGATGAGCCGGGCCGCCGCCGACGGCGACACGGCCGCAGTGAGCTCGGATCTGTCCCGAGGACTGCGGACGACGGCGGTCGCGATCGTCCCCGCTGCCGCGGTCTTCCTGGCGCTCGCGCCGCAGCTGACCGGCGTGGCCTATCAGTACGGGCAGGTCAGCGAGGCCGATTCACAGGCGATCGGCCGGGTACTGGTGGCGTTCGCTCCGGGCTTGGCGGCATTCTCCGCCCAGTACGTGCTCTCTCGCGGCTTCTACGCACTGGGCGACACCCGGACCCCGTTCCTGTTGACGCTGGTCATCGCCGGGACCAACGCGGCCCTCTCGTCCGCCGCATACGTCCTGCTGCCACCGCACTGGGCCGTCGTCGGAATCGCCGGTGCCTACGCGGCTGCCTGCACGACAGGCCTGTACTGCACGGGTCGGGCGTTGAGACGTCGACTGGGGCGCCCCTTCAACGGCGTGTTCGGCACTCATGTACGCATCGCCGTCGCGTGCCTGCCCGGAGCGATCGTGGCCTACGTAGGGAGCCGATGGCTCACGGAACGCATGGGGCACGGACTCACAGGCGACGCCGCGGGCCTGCTGCTGGGCACGAGCATCATCGCCGTGTCCGTTCTGACCCTCGCCCGGCCCCTGCGCCTCACCGAGGTCGATGAACTGGTCGCCCCCCTGACACGGCGCTTGCGCCCGCACGGCCGGCACCGCGACGAGCCGCGGAACCCCGGCCCGTGAACGAACAGCCCGAGCAGAACAGGCAAAGGGACTTCGAGCGCTTCTACGCCGAAAGCGCCCAGCGGCTGGTGGCTGTCGTATACGCGGTGACCGGCGACGTCGGCGAGGCGGAGGACGCGGTCCAGGAGGCGTACGCCCGGGCATGGCCGCGGTGGGAACACCTGGCGGCTCACGGCGATCCCACACCATGGGTACGTACGGTCGCCCTGCGACTCGCGGTCAGTTCCTGGCGCAGGACCCGCAACCGGCTCCGCGCTCACTTCCGGCACGGGCCGCCACCCGACCTCCCCGGGCTCGCCCCCGACCACGTCGCACTCGTCGCGGCGCTGCGTCGGCTCGGTCCGGAGCAGCGTCGTGCCATCGTGCTGCACCACTTGCTGGATCTCCCGGTGGAGGAGGTCGCCCGGCAGACCGGGTCGACGAACGCGGCGGTACGCTCGCGACTCATGCGCGCCCGCCGCATCCTCAACACCCATCTCACCGAGACCGCATATACGACCGAGCCACTCAGCAGTGGCCCCACGGCGATTGCGTCGTACAAGCCACGGCAGGAGGCCTACCCGCATGAGTGACGGCTTTCGCCCGCTCCAGCAGGACGAACTAGGCGCCCAGCTACGCGGATTCGTCGATGGCGCCGAACCCATCATCGCCCTCCGCACAGGGGTAACCGATGTGCAGGACCGAGTACGCCGCCATCGGACACGCCGCCGAGCCGGGGCAGCCACACTCGCCGCGGCAGCCCTGGTCTCCGCCGGCTTGTGGGGACTTCCGCGATCGCTGGGCGACGCGCCCACCGAGCAAGCCGGACAGACCAGCCCCGAACTCGTGTCGGCCGCAGCGATCCTTCCGTCCCCCGCCGCCGGACGTGGACTCCCCCGTACCGATCTGCTGTCGCCCGCCGCCCTGCCTTGGAACAGCACCTACCACTGGCAAACGAGCGACACCGGCGTCGGATCCGCTGCTCCTCTGCCCACAGGAGGGACACACGCCTGCGCTCTTCCCTGGTTCGGCGGTACCGGCGCAGAAGCAGAGATCACGCGCACTTACCAGGGAAGCAGCGATGCGAGTGCGCAACACCGCATCGTCGCATTCGCCGACAACGGCGCCGCCCGGCATGTCGCCGGCGAGCTCGCCGAAGCCCTGCGCAAGTGCGGCTGGCAGCAGACCCGGGTCGCCGGAAACGCCCTCTCCAGCCCCTCCGCACTCCTGCTGTACGAGTACGTCCTCACGGCCGGCCCGGGTGCCCCGCTGCGTGTGACGCTAGTGCAGTCCGACCATCGGGTGGCCGTCCTCGTGCTCGCGACCCGGCGAGTCGCCGATCACGCCCATCCGGACCCGAAGACCGAGCACTGTCTCGAAGAAGCAGTGAAATCCACGCAGCCACATGGACCTCCCGTCTTCGGGGCGGGGCACTGCTGATGGAGGGAGGAGCTATGCACGACACCCCCACCCGCGCCGCCCTGTCCGGGCTCGCGGGTAACACCCCGCTGCTTCGGATCTCAGAACCTCTCGCTCCGTCGGGACGCGGCTTCCGGGCCAAGCTGGAGGGCTTCAACCCCGGCGGCATCAAGGACCGCCCCGGCCTGCACATGGTCGAACGGGCCCGCGCCCGCGGCGACCTCAAGCCGGGGGCCCGGATCATCGAGTCAACCAGCGGCACCCCCGGTCTGGGCCTGGCCCTGGCCGGCCTGATCCACGGACACCAGGTCACCCTGGTCACCGAACCGTACACACCGCTGGATCTCGAACTGGCTACCGAGCCGGGGCACATCGATGTCCTGGTGTGCAGCGTGGGCACGGGTGGGCACTGCGCGGGCGTCTCCCGGGTACTGCGGCAGCTCTACCCCGACCTGCACGGGTCCGTCCGCTGACCTCCGGTCCACGACCGACCCTAAGGAGCTGGTGGTCACCGGTAACGGCCGGGCCTGGAGCATCTCGACCCCTGACCCGCAAGCACTGGCTGAAACGCTGGCAGCACGGCCGCACGAATGGCATCAACTGCCCGCCGCCATCGCGGACCACCTGCTTCTCGCTCGCGCCTGGTCGGTGCCCGATCTCCCCGGCGCCGTGCGGCATGTACACGACGCGGACCAGGCGACTGCGGCCGTGGCCGCGCCCGGGGCGGGACCGCACTCCTGCTCCCCGCTGTCGCCGAGGACACCGCGAGGAGACTCGCAGCGAAGGGGTACTCCTCCCCCGCAAATCAACCTCGTTCGGCCCGAAGCCGGTTGCGGGACTGGCCATGCGAGTCCTCGCGTCCATGCGGCGCGGCCGACGGAGTGCCCCGTCTGCCGCGCCGCTGCAACGGCTCAACTCATGTCGAGCATCTTCTTCATCTGCTCGATCTCGGCCGTCTGCGCCTTGATCACCTCGTCGGCCAGCTTCTTGGCGAGCTCGTACTTGCCGCCCATCTTCTCGGCCTTGGCCATCTCGATGGCGCCCTCGTGATGCTTGATCATCATCTCGGCGAACAGCTTGTCGAACTCGGCACCCGTCGAGCTCTTCAGCTTCTCCATGTCGGCCATGCTCATCATGCCGGGCATGCCGGAGGACATGTCGTGGCCCTGGCCCGACATGTCAGCGGGGACTTCCTCGCCCCACGAGGTGAGCCATCCGGACATGGTCTTGATCTCCGGGTCCTGGGCACTCTTGATCTTCGTAGCCAGGTCCTTGGTCTCGGCGGACGAGGCCCGGGTGTCGGCCAGCACCGCCATCTCCACCGCCTGGCGGTGGTGCTGGATCATGTCCTTGGCGAAGGAGACGTCTGCCGCGTTGCGGTCTCCGGCCTTGGCGGAAGCAGTGGCGGACGGCGGGGAGGTGGTCTGCCCCATCGCTCTCATGTCGTGAGCGCTGTTACCGCCGTTTCCTCCGCAGGCGGCGAGGACGAGGGCCGCCACTCCGGTGCCGGCGACGAGTGCGGTACGACCGATCAGTTTGCGGTGCGCTTTCATGCGGAAACTCCTCGGATTGATCTGTGGAAGGGCATGCCGCATCGCGACGCCGCGCCCGGTACGGGCTCATTCCGGCGGCGCGTGGCCTGTCCTATATCCGCAGGAGTTGCAGCTCCGAGAGAGAGGGAGGTGCCCGGCCCCCGTCTGGACCGTCGGCGCCGACGGTGATCGGTCCCTCTGCAGGCAAGGGAAGACCGATTGCTGTGGGTACGAGGGGCGGAAACACGTGGGCTGCCGCCACGGCGCCGGAGGCACACGTCGGATCGGCATGGTCGGCGGGCTGGTGCTGCCCGGGACAGTCATGGCCGCACTCATGCGGCTCGGCCACGACCACTGCCGCGCGCCCGATCTCCGCATTGCTCGCATGTGCCGCGGCCGGGGCAAGCCCCAGGCCATGCATCCCGAGCAACCCCATGAGAAGGCCGAGGACGAGCAGCCCGCTGGGCCGCAACAGTGGCTGCGGCTTCGCGGGCTTCTCGTTGCGTGCCATCGGCGCCATCGTAAGCACAAGGCACGCGCCCACGGCATGCCGATCGTGTCCGAACAGGAAGGAGGGCCAGTCCGCTCCCGTTCGCACGGTCTGCCTGAGCTTCCCCCGCTGCGCGGGAGGTGTTGATTGGCGGTCCGGGGCGAGGCCGACCGTCGGGTCGCGGCGGGTGAAGGAGCAGGGCCTGCGCGGGCTCACGCCTTACAGGCCGGCCTGGGCACCAGACGCTCGACCCGCTTGCGGCCGACGTGGGCGCCCTCGCGCCGCAGGACGGCATGGACGCGCGGGGAGCCGTAGGTTTCGTCGGAGTCGGCGTGGATCCGACGGATGTGCTCGGTCAGCTCGGCGTCATGGCGCTTGCGCGCGCACGGCTCCGTCACGTCGCGGCGCCATCGGTAGTAGGTGGAGGCGGGGATATGCAGTTCCCGGAGGACGGGCTCGGCCCCGAAGCGGTCCTGGTGCTCGTCGATGAGCCTCAGTACCGTCGCCCGGTCGGGGCGAGCTCCTGGGCGAAAAGGCCGAGGCGGCCTTGAGGATCTCGCACGAACGCCGCAGCTCGGCGTTCTCCTTGCGCAGGGCGGCCAGCTCCTCCTTCTCAACCGCCCTGGGGAGCTTCGCCCCGTACTGCCTGGCGAACACCCTCACCCAGGCCTCGGCGTGCTCGCGGTCCTCGGCGTCGGAGATGTCCTGCAGGGCCTCCTCCGCGGCCGGCTGGGCGGACTTCGGGAGGCTGTCGAGGGCGCCGGCGGCTATGTGCACCCACTCGCTGACCATCAATCGACCACTCGGGAAGGTACGCCTTCCGAGCCCGACCCACAGGTCTTGAGCGTTGCTCGACACCCAGACACCTCCCGGACAGGTACTGGGCTTGGACATCATTCCGTTTCCGTCAATGAATCCATGCTGAAGTTGCCATTGCGGCAGCACTATGACCCTTTGCAGGATGGGATACATAGAAAGCACGGCCGACTTGGCCTTCGTGACAGGAAATCCGCGATCCCCTATGGCAGGGCCATGAATTTGGCAATTTCGCCCCATCCGTGAGTCGGTCCAGAGCGCAAGACGCAAAACGCCCCGTCCGACGCCGGCGGCGGCTCAGCCGGTCTTCTGCAACACCCAGCCCCTGGCGCAGCTCAGCCAGGCGCCTGCCGCCAGTAGGGTTCGGACTGTTCCTCAGCAAAGCGCAGCCGAAGCCCATCATAAGGCCAAGGCCGTGACGAAGAATTCCACAATTTCATGGATCAGCACGGCATCCGAGATCCTGCTACGAGATCCGAGGAGAGCAAGGATTCATGACTGCGACCGACAGGCTCGAACACGCAGTGGAGTTCGCTATTCACATCACCGCCCCGCAAACTCCGGACGATGGATGTGACATCTTTCGGTGCGACCGGGTGGAGCAGCCGGGTCCGGCATATCCGGCTCCTGCATTCGTTCCGGACCGCAGCGGGGAATTTGGAAGCAGCACTCGCGCCGTCACGGTGCTCGGCGCGGTCATCGCCGATGTGCTCCGGACGTCATCCCTGGGGACCTTACGCGGCGTGCCCTTCTGCGAGGAGAACCGGGTGATGATGCATGTGGTGCGGCGCAACGCCTGGCGGTTGGACCAGCGCGGCGTCGGCCGGTTGAACATCTCAGCGGGGACGTTCCTGGTGCACCGCGGCGGCGCTCCCAGCCACGAGGCAGTGCGCGACACCGCAGCAAGCGTGCTCGTCCTGCCGGCCTCGCCGGTCGGTCGGCTCAGGGGCGATCGGCTGATCTCCGGGTCGGCCGACGCCCCGGAGATGCGGATGCCCCTCACCCACGTCCGGATGACCGACGAGACGCTCACCGATCCGGCTCTGTCCGGGTCGCATGCCGGTCGCGACACGCCGATCGAGTTGGGCGGCGGAGTGGTGCCCGGGCAAGCCGACGACTCCACGCCGCGGCTGACGTCCGTCCTGGTGCGTACGGTGAAGGACATCATCGATCGCCGACTGACCGATCCCGACCTCTCCCCCGCGGCGCTGGCCCGTGCTCTCAACATCTCCGTGCGCACCCTGCATCGGGCGTTCGCGACCGCCGCTGCGGACCATTCGGGTATCAAGGACGGGACCGCTGTCGGGAGGGCGGAGACGGTCGCCGGGTACATCCGCGGGCGCCGACTCGAACAGGCGCGGTCCGCCCTGAGCGCCCGGGCCGGGCGGCCCAGCGTAACCGAGGTCGCCGCCCGCTGGCAGTTCGCTGACAGTAGCCACTTCATCCGGGCCTTCAAGCGCCGGTACGGTCAGACTCCGGCCGCATATGCTCGCGACCGTGACCGCGCTGAGCCTCCCGGGGAGTGACTGACCCTTCAAAGTGGCCACCGACCGGGTGACCGCCGGGCAGTCGTGGACGGGAAAGAACGGACAGGCCTCCCGGGCAGTTGAGTGAGACATCCGACGGGCTTAGAAGACATCTCATTTGGGTGGGTTGAGTAGACTCCGAGTGTGCTGATCGTTGAGCGGCTGGTGCCGGATGAGCTGTGGGAGTTGTTCCAGTTGGTCGTGCCGGACGCTCCGGTGCGCCCGCAGGGTGGTGGCCGGCGGCGCCACGGGGATCGCGAGGTGCTGGCGGCGATCGTGTTCGTCGCGACGTCCGGGTGCACCTGGGCCCAACTGCCGCCATGCTTCGGCCCGTCCGGCCCGACCGCCCATCGGCGGTTCACCGAGTGGAGCAGGGCCCGGGTCTGGGCCAAGCTCCACCGGGTGGTCCTGGAGGAGCTCGGCGCGCGAGCTGAGCTGGACTGGTCGAGGTGCGCGGTCGACTCGGTGAACATGAGGGCCCTGAAAAGGGGGAGCTGACAGGTCCGAATCCTGTCGATCGGGGCAAGTACGGGTCGAAGATCCACCTGCTCACCGAACGTACCGGTTTACCCCTCTCGCTCGCGATCTCCGGGGCCAACCTCCACGACAGCCAGGCCCTGATACCGCTTGTCGACGCCATCCCGCCGATCCGCTCACGGCGCGGACCGCGACGCCGCCGTCCCGGCAAGCTGCACGCCGACAAAGCCTACGACCACCGCTTCATCCGCGCCTACCTGCGACGACGGCAGATCCCGGCCCGCATCGCCCGCCGAGGCGTCGAGTCCTCCCAGCGCCTCGGCCGCCACCGTTGGGTGATCGAGCGTACCGTCGCCTGGCTCGGCGGCTTCCGCCGGCTGCACCGCCGCTACGAACGCAAGGCCGACCACTTCGCCGCCTTCGCCAGCATCGCCGCGGCCCTCATCTGCACCCGACGGCTATCCAAATGAGATGTCTTCTTAGGAAGTCAAGCCGCGATGGCCGGTTCGAGCCTTGTGTGAGACCGGGATTCCTCGGTGTTCTCCCGGGCGCGCGGAGGCGGCCTGGCGGACCACCGCCGGGTCCGTCCCCCGGGTTCTTCCTACGGGCGGCGTGAGGGGCGCGGTGACGGGCAGTCGGTGTCGTGGGCGGGGAGGACGCCGTCGAGGAGGTAGCGGTCGACGGCCGCATCCACGCAGGTGTCGCGGGAGGCGAACAGGCCCGCGTAGACGGTGTGGCGGAAGGCCCCGCGCAGGGTCACGAGCCGGGAGCCGGTCAGGGCGCGGTGGGCGGAGAGCTGGCCGGGATAGGTGGCGGCCGGATCGCCGTCGGCGCCGACCAACAGGACAGGGACGGCGTTGCGCACCCGGGTGGGCGGTTCCGCAGGTTCGGCGGGCCAGTAGGTGCAGGGGGTGAGGTTGCGAGTGAGCGGGCCGAACAGCGGCTCGTCCGCGCGGTGGGCCTGGATGTCGCGATAGTAGGCGAGCGGGTCCCGGTTGGCGGCGCGGTCCGCACACATGATCGCGGTCTGCGCGGCGGCGTAGCCTCCGGTGTCGGGGGACGTCAGGCCGGCAAGCACCGCCTCCAGCAGCGCGGTCGGTAGGGCCGGCCGGCCCTCGGCGGCGTCGAGCAGGACGCGCGTCAGGGCGGAGAACTCCTCGTAGGCGGCGTCGTCGTCGCCGGCCGAAACCGTCCACAGCACCTGCGGCAGCGCCCGGGCGTCGACCCGGTGGGCGCCGACCGCCAGCGGGGCGCGTTCGGCGGCCAGGCGCACCCGCTCGACCGAGGCCAGCACCTCGGCGGTGGTCGCGCCCAGGTGGTGGCGGTCGTCGTGGCCGGCCGCCCAGGCGGCCCAGGCGGTGAGTGCGGCCCCCATCGCGGGGCCCTGAGTGGCGGTCAGGTCGGGACCGAAGCGGTCCGGGTCCATGGCGGCGTCGAACACCGCCCGTCCCACCCGGTCGGGGAACAGTTGGAGGTAGACCTCGCCGAGGTAGCTCCCGTAGGACGAGCCGAGGTAGGCGATCGTCGGCTCGCCGAGGACGGCGCGCACCAGGTCCAGGTCCCGGGCGGTGTTGCGGGTGGAGGCGTGCGGCAGCACGGCGCGGTAGGGGGCGCAGCGGGCCGCGAGGTCCTTGGCGAGTTCGGCGGCCCGCTCGAAGCCCAGCCGGTCGGGGCCGGCCGCGCCGGGGCCGGCCGTCGGCCAGCCGCAGTCGAGGGGGGTGCTGGCGCCGACGAAACGCGGGTCCATGCCGACGATGTCGTAGCGGGCGCCGAGGGCGGGGGCGGCCTGCCGCAGGGCGAGGGCGAGAGAGCGGGCGGGGACGCCGGGGCCGCCGGGGTTGTAGAAGAGGGTGCCCAGCCGGTGGGCGGGGTCGGTGGCGGGCAGCCGGGCGAGGGCGATGCTGAGCATGCGTGCGTCGGGGCGGCGGTAGTCGAGGGGTACGGTGACCTCGGTGCAGTGGGCGCCGGCGGCATCGAGGTCGGCGCCCTCGGCGTCGTCCGGGCCGCTCGCGCAGGGGTGCCAGAGCGGCTGCTGGCCGCGCAACGCGGCAAGCGGGTCCGCGGCCCCGGTGGCGGTGGCGGTGGCGGTGGCGGTTCGCGCAGTGGCGCCGAGTGCCGGTGCAGCCGACGCGGTGAGGAGGGTCAGGGTCATGGCCAGCGCCGCCGCAGCGGCGGCCGGCTTGGCGGCGCGGATCACGATCTCTCCCCAGGGGTGCCTCGGCGGGCCGTCGAAGCGACCGTATGCGCCCGCGACGACCGGGCGCGTCCGCCCTCGGTACCGGACACACCCCGCCGAAGTACCCCTGCAAGCCTGCTACTTCAGAACCACCCACGGCCGTGGATACACCACCGACAAGCCGGCGCCCCGACCCCGGCGGGACAACACGCCTGTTCGAGCTGCCGCTCGACCGCTCACCGCAGGCGTTCCAGCGCTTCGCCGGTGGTCACCGAGTGGCTCAGCCGCAGGACGTCCCGGCGGTCGAGGGCGTCGGTGAGAGTGCCGCCGCCCTCGACGAGCGTGGTCGAGTTGGTCCTTGGTGGTCAACCTGCTGACCGCCATCCAGCAGGAGCGCCGGACCGACACCGACCCGATCGCGGCCAGGGCCGCTCACGAGGCCCGCGTCCAGCTTGGTTCTGCCCGGCAGACCACGGTCTGAGTCAGCGTTGGACCGACGCTCCCGGCCGTCTCCTGCGGATCTTCGGGTGGGCCCCGATGAGGCCGCCCGAAGGCCCGGTCCACCAGGGTGACCGCTCGGCGGCCGGGCGGCGACGGCGCTTGTGTACGGCGCGCCGATCTCACCATTCAGTTCTGCCTGAAGAGGATCACGACCTTGGCTTCCAAGTCCCAACGTTCGGGGTGACCAGTACCGCGTTGAGCGCGCGCGTACGGAGACGGCATAGGCCGCCGTCACAGCAATGGGCTGGCCCAGGTGCTTGGCACGCGGTACGGCTTGGATCTTGCCGGCCTTGTCGGGGATGCCGCGTCGACGGGCGCGTTTGAGGGCCGCGCTTGTCTGCGTGGCCGTCGGCTTCGCAGCGGCGACCGGATCAGGTGCTTTGGCCGGCAGCTCCAGGATATCGAGGGCGTCCAGGTCCTCCAACGCCTCCAAATCGGCGGGGAAGTAGTCGAATAGGGCGTGCCGCAGCCGCCGTCAGCGGCCGGATCCGCGTACCGGCTCCGCTCGGACGGGGGCGAAGGGGCGGGGCCGTGTGGCCCCGCCCCTTTCGAGCGCTGTTCCACTGCCCGGGGGGCATCAGCTCCCGGTGGCCCGGTTCCAGGCGTCCGTGTAGCTCTTGAGGTTGGCGTCGATGTCCTTCCAGTCGGGCGCGAATACGTCGACGCCCTTCAGCAGCGCGGCGAGCCTGGCGGCGTCGTCCCCGGTCGCCGGAACGTCGCTGCGGGCCGGGAAGCCGCCGGCGACCGCGCTCACCTGCCCCTGCACCGACTCGGTCAGCAGGAAGTCGAGCAGCATCCGGCCGGAGACGGGGTGCGGGGCCGACTTCACCAGGCCGCCCGCGTAGGGCAGCGCGAAGGTCGAGGGTTTCCCGCCGGGACCTGCGAGGAAGAAGATTCCCTGGTTCGGCATGGACTTCATGCCGGCGTAGTTCATCTGCACGTCGCCGTTCGCGACCAGCAGTTCCCCCTTGTCGACCTTGGCGGCCAGTGCGCCGGTCGACTTGGAGGGGCCCACGTTGTTCTTCTGAAGCTTCCGCAGGAAGTCGGCGGCTCCTTGGATGCCTCCGAAGTCGTGCATGGCCTTGATCAGCACGGCGGTTCCGTCGCCCGCCACGCCGGGTGTCGAGTACTGGAGCTTGCCGCGGAACCCGGCGTCCAGCAGGTCGTTCCAGCTCGCGGGGGGCTCGGGCAGTCGCCTGGTGTTGTGGATGAAGCAGAGGTAGTTGTTGACCACGGTGGTCCAGGCGCCGTCGGCGTCCTTGTCGGCCGCGGGGACGGCGTCCGCCCCAGCCGGGCGGTAGGGGGTGATCAGGCCCTTGCCGACGGCCTGCTGGATGAACGGCGGTACCGTGACGATCACGTCCGCCTTGGTGTTGGACTTCTCCCGCAGCAGTCGCTGGACGATCTCGCCCGAGCCGCCCTCGACGTACTCGACCCTGACGCCGGTCTTCGCGGTGAAGTCCTTGAAGACCTTGTCGTAGAAGCCTTTTCCGTCTTCGGACTTGAGACCGTCCGCGCTGTAGAGCGTGACCACCGAGGAGCCCTGACCGGCGGACGGGCCGCTGCCGGCGCACGCGGCCAGTGATCCGGCGAGGGCCATCACCACCGTGGCTGCGAGGGTTGTTCTGCGCAGTTCCTTCATGGGTCGTGACTCCTTGGGGTATGCGGCGGCGCGGGGCCGCGACGGGTCGGAGCAGGGGAAGAGGGGCCCGGGCGGAGCAGGGGAAGAGGGGGCCGGGCGGAGCAGGGGAAGAGGGGGCCGGGCGGCGAGCTGGACAGGACGTCAGCGGTACAGGGCCCTCGTCCGGAGCCGGGAGCAGCCGATCAGCACCACGAGCGTGCTGGCGAGGAGGACCACGGCGAGGGCGGCGCCCGTGAAGACCGCGCCCCGGTCGGTGGCGGCGAAGATCCGTACCGGCAGTGGGAGCCAGCCCGGCGGGTACAGCATCATCGTGACGCTGAGCTCTCCCATCGAGAGGGCGAAGCAGAGGCCGAGCGCGGCGTTCAGCGAGGGCAGCAGGAGCGGGACGGTGATCCGCCACAGCACCCGGGCGGGCCGGGCGCCGAGCCCGGTGGCGGCCTGTTCGAGGGCCGGGTGCAGCCGCGTCGCGGCGGCCGCGACGGACTGGTAGGCGAAGGCGGTGACCTGGACGGTGTGGGCCAGGATGACGATGGTGCTGGTGCCGTTGAGCAGCACCGGCGGGCGGCTGAACGCGACCAGCAGGCCGAGGCCCACCACCACGGAGGGCACCGCGAGCGGCAGCATGAACAGGCCGTCCGTCAGCCGGCGCAGGCGCGGGCCCGCGTTGCGGGCCGCCAGCGCCGCCCAGCTGCCGACCGTCAGCGCCGCCGCACTGGCGATCGCGGCGGTGGCGAGGCTGGTGAACAGCGCGTCCCGGGATTCCCCGTGCGCCGCGGCCGCGTAGTGCGCGGTGGTGAAGGCGGACGGCAGGACCCCGCTCCATCCCTGGGCGAAGGAGGCGGTCAGGACCGTGAGGAAGGGCAGGGCGAACAGCGGCACGGCCAGGAGGAGGAAGGCGCCGCAGGCCAGGGCGCGGGCGGCCCGGCTATGCACCAGCACGGCTGCCGCCCCTCCTGTGCCGGCCCCGTAGGCAGAGCCGGTAGACGCCGTAGAGCGCCACCGACAGCAGGACGTTGACCATCGCGATGACACAGGCCGCCGGGTAGTCGGACTGCAGGATGGCCCGGCTGTAGACGAGTGTCGGCAGTGTCGTGACGCCCTTGGCACCGGTGAACAGGACGATCCCGAACTCGTTGAGGCACATCACCAGGGCCAGGCTCCCGCCCGCCGCGAGCGAGGGCAGGGCCTCGGGCAGGATCACCTGGTGCACGATCCGCCACGGACGGGCACCCAACGAGGACGCGGTCTCGATCTGGGCGGTCTCCACCTGGGAGAACGCCGCGAGCAGCGGTCGCATCACGAAGGGCGTGAAGTAGGTGACCTCGGCGAGCAGGACACCCCACGGGGTCGCGAGGAAGGCTATCGGGGTGCCGTGACTGCCCGTCAGGCCCGTCAGGAGGCTGTTGGCCATTCCTGCGGAGCCGTAGATGAACACCAGGGCCAGCGCGATCAGGAACGACGGGAACGCGAGGAAGGTGTCGATGAAGCGGCCGAGCGCGCGCGCCCCGGGGAACGGAACGAAGGCGATCACCAAGGCCAGGAAGAACCCGAGTACGACGCAGCCCGCGGTCGCGCCCGAGGCGATCCAGACCGTGTTCCACAGCGCGTTGCGGAAGGCGGCCGAGGCCAGGACCTGCCGCCAGGGTTCCACCGAGTGACCGCCGTCGTCCGGTGAGAAGGACTGCAGGGCGACGAGCGCCAGCGGGTAGAGGAAGGCGAAGCCCAGAGCCGCCAGGGGCGGGAGGATCCACACCCCTGGGCGAAGAACCCGGGTGCGGCGCGGTCGGGTGGGCATCGCGCCGAGCGCCGCGCTAGCCATCGGCGCCCCCCGGGGCTGGGACGCGGTCGGCACCGTCCGGCAGCGCGCCCAGCAGAATCGCGTCCTCGGCGTCGAAGCCGAGCGTGACGGGGTCGCCTGGGCCGACGGGGACCTGAGGTTCGGTGAGGTCGGCGGTGATCCGCCGGCCGGCCGGGAGGTCGACCAGCAGCCGGTGGGTCGCCCCGCGCCACTGCACGTGGGCGACGGTTCCGCGGAGCAGATTGGCGGCGTCGGTCGCGCGGACGATCCGTAGCAGGTGCGGACGGATGCACAGGGTGGCCGTGCTGCCGGTCGGCAGCGGGGTCGGTGCGGTGGCGCGCAGCGGCGTGCCGTCCAGGCGGACCGGTGTGTCGTGCGGGCCGCCGCCCGCCTCGACGGTCACCGGCAGCAGGTTGGCGTCGCCGACGAAGGAGGCGGTGAAGGTGTCGCCGGGGCGGCGGTAGAGCTGCTGCGGGGTGCCGCAGTCCACCAGTCTGGCGTCCTTCATGACCGCGATGCGGTCCGCCAGGGTCAGTGCCTCGATCTGGTCGTGCGTCACGTACAGCACGCTGAGGTCGGGCAGTTCACGGTGCAGGCGCGCGAGTTCGGTCAGCATGTCGGAGCGGAGCCGGGCGTCGAGCGCGGACAGCGGTTCGTCGAGCAGGAGCACGTCCGGGCGGATCGCGAGCGCCCTGGCGATGGCCACCCGCTGCTGCTGGCCACCGGACAGCTCGCGCGGGTAGCGCGCGGCGAAGGAGGCCATGCCGGTCAGTTCCAGCGCCTCGGACACGCGGCCCGGGATGTCCCGCCGGGTGACCTTGCGGGCCTTCAGGCCGAAGGCGACGTTCTGGTCGACCCGCATGTGCGGGAAGAGCGCGTACTGCTGCACCACCATGCCGATGCCGCGCTCGTACGGCGGCAGGGCCGTGACGTCGCGTCCGCCGATGTACACCCGGCCGGAGGCTGGCGTGGTGAAGCCGGCGACGGTCCGCAGTGCGGTGGTCTTGCCGGAGCCGCTGGGGCCGAGCAGTGCCACCACCTCGCCGGGGGCGACGGAGAGCGTGAAGCGGTCCAGGACCACGGCGCCGTGGTAGGCGACCGTGATCTCCTGGAAGTCGATGCCGGACCGGCTGTGCGGCCGGAGGTCGGGAGGGGGTGCGGCGGACCGGTCCGGCGACCGCGGGGGTGTTCGAGTGGCCACGAGTGCGGTGTTCCCAATCCGTGTGTAGGGATTCCAGCCGGGCCGGATGTCGGGCGGGTCGGTGATGTACCGCCGGTCGGGGGCTGCCGGGATGCGGTCCCGGGTGGCGTGCGAGGGAGTTGCGGTGAGGGCGGAGGGGCGGACGGGCCGATATGAGTCGCGCATGACAATTATTCCTGTCCATGGCGGCGTCTTTCGGGAGCCGCGGGCGGGATCGGCGGGCGGGGCAGGGCCTGCGTCAGAGGCCGAGCAGGTCGGCGGTGGTCTCGGCGATGGCCGGTGAGCAGGTCATGCCGCGGCCGCCGGGTCCGGTCACCAGCCAGACGCCGTCGCGCACCTGCTGGCGGTGGACGACCCGGGCGGTGTCCACGCACTGCGCGTACACGCCGGCCCAGCGACGCCGGATCGGCGGCAGTGCGCGGCCCAGGACGGACTCGACGAGGCCGGCGAGGTAGGCGTAGGAGTCCTCGACGACGTCGAAGCCGAACGGCTGGTCGTAGGCGTGCGTGTCACCGATGGTCAGCCCGCCGTCCCGGCGCTGGACCATCAGCAGTTGCATCCGGTGCCGGGCAGCGGTCGGGTGCTGGGGCTGCCCGAGCTCGAGGGCGTCCAGCGCCGGGCCGCCGTAGCCCGGGTAGTAGCGGAAGCTGTCCCCGTCCGCGACCGAGGTGGTGAGCTGCTCCCCCAACGGGTCCGTCTGCATCATCTGCAGCCTGACCCGGCGGACCGGCAGGTCGGGGACGAGTTCGCGCACCAGGCCACCGAGATGGGCTCCGGTGCACAGGACGACCGCGTCGCCGCAGTGCACCTCGCCATGGTCGTCGCGCACCGCTCTCGCGCCGACCAGCTCGCGCACCTCCCGTCCCGGCAGGAAGTCGTACCGGCCGCCGGCCCGCAGGACCGCACGAAGCGCGAGCTGGGCGGTACGCGGCTCCACCGCGCCGTCCCGCGCGCAGTGCAGGGCCGCGAGGAACTCCCCGCGCAGGGCCGGGTTCATTGCCCGTGCCCCGGCGGGATCCAGCAGGGTGAAACCGCGGGCCACGGCCCCGGCGCCCCATGCCGCCTCCTCGGCGACCGCCAGCTCCGCCTCGGTCCGCACCAGCGTGAGCGAACCGTTCGCCCGGAAGCCCAGCTCCGGGACCTCCGCACCGATCTCCCCCCAGAGCTGCCTGGCGCGCTGGGCGACCGCCAGTTCCTCGCCCTCGGCCCTGCCGCTGACCCAGATGAGGCCGAAGTTGCGCACCGAGGCACCCCGGGCCTCGGCCTCGCGCTCGATGTGGACCACCCGATGACCGCGCTTGATCGCGTGCCAGGCGTGCATGGTTCCCAGGACGCCTGCACCGATGACTATGACTCGCATGCCCGGAACGGTGTCCCGCACGTGTTACACGCTCAGTTCGGTTCTGTGAACGGAAGGTGACATCCGTAAAGGGACTAGACCCGTCATCAATTCGCTATGTCATACCTGTCCCGTCAGCACCACGAGTCGCACGCGGAGGCTTCACCACCGTCCCGACAAAGACGGCGCAGCGGCGCCGCGCGGGCCCGACCGGATCAGGGCGACGGAAGGACAGGGGCGACACCCCTCACGGCAACGAATGCGCAACGCCACGGGACGGCATCCCGATCGCCACCTCCCACTTCGAGCGGAAGGCTGGGGCCGCAGCGGCCTGTTTCGACGGCGTAGATCGCCACCTCACGGCAGCGGAAGCAGAGCTCCTCGGGATGATGCGGTCGGCCCCGGTCCGCGGCACACCTGCCCGGCCCGCTCCGCCGGCCCGTGGGACGTACGCCGGTCAGGCCCTCGGACGCGGCTGACAGATGGCTGGATTCCACCCATCCCACTCAACAAGAGCTCACGTTCCAACAAATTCCCGAACTTGATGGCTACTATTCCAACACCGCCCCCCGGGACCCGCTCCGGGGGCGCCGGTGTTGCGTGCAGCTTCGACATCGGACCCTTGCCACCGCCGCCAAGGTGACCTGTCGCGTCATTTATGTCATGTCCATGACTAATGACTGTTCTGCTCTGCATGCCGCCCCCTGCACCGTCCAGAGCCGCAGCAGCCGTGCCCCGCGTCCCACCTGACGCATCACCGGCCGGATGCCCGCCGCGCCGCACCCTGCGACGCGGACCCACGCCCGACCGCACACGCGGTCGGCAGGCAAAGGAGCGCTCGTGAAGCGCAAGACCTCCATCCACAGTCTCGCCGCACTCGGCGTCACCACCGCCCTGCTGGTGACCGGCGCCCCGGCAGTCACCGCGCAGGCGGCGCCCCCCTCCCCGACGCCGGCGCTCGTCTCCGGCCGCAGCGCCGCGCTGGCCGCGGCCGACCGACAGGGCGCAACTGTCGCCCGATACCTCGGGCTCGCTCCCCAGGAGAAGCTCGTCGCCAAGGACGCCGTTCTCTCCCCGGACGGCGGCCGGCACCTGCGCTACGAACGGACCTACTCCGGGCTCCCCGTCCTGGGCGGCGATCTGGTGGCGCACCAGGCCCCGGACGGAACCCTGCGCGGTGTCGACCGCGCGTCCGACGCACCCCTGGCGGGCCTCGACCCCTCCCCCGCGCTGAGCGCCGCACGGGCTCAGGCCACCTCGCTCGACACCCAGCCCGGGGCAGCGGTCACCCGGCCGCCCCGGCTCGTCGTCTGGGCGGCCGACGGCGCCCCGCGCGTGGCATGGGAGACCGTGATCGACCGGACGGGCGACGACGGCGGCCCGAGCAAGCTCCACGTGATCACCGACGCCGCCGAGGGCGAGGTGATCCGGACCTTCGAGGGTCTGCAGACCGGCACGGGCCACGGCGTCCACGTCGGCGAAGTCCCGATCGGCACCACACCGACCGACTCCGGATACCAGCTCAAGGACGGAACGCGCGGCGGGACCTACACCACCGACATGCACAACGGCGCCCCCAGCGACGGGTCCCCCTTCGCCAGGGCGACCGACACCTGGGGCGACGGCCTGCCGTCCAACCGCGAGTCCGCCGCCGTGGACGCCCACTTCGGCGTCGCGGCGACCTGGGACTTCTACAAGAACACCTTCGGCAGGGAGGGCATCCGCGGCGACGGGGTCGGTGCGTCCAGCCGGGTCCACCACGGCAACGGGTACGCCAACGCGTTCTGGGACGACGACTGCTTCTGCATGACCTTCGGCGACGGCGACGGCAACACCCACCCGCTGACCTCCCTCGACGTCGCAGGCCACGAGATGACCCACGGCGTCACCGCCGCGACCGCCAACCTCAACTACTCGGGCGAGTCCGGCGGCCTGAACGAGGCAACCAGCGACATCCTCGCAACCATGGTGGAGTTCCACGCCAACCTGCCCGCCGACACCCCCGACTACCTGATCGGCGAGAAGCTCGACCTCCGCGGGAACGGCACCCCGCTGCGCTACATGGACAAGCCGTCCAAGGACGGCCGTTCCGCCGACTACTGGCGCCGGGGCATCGGCGGCATCAACGTCCACTTCTCCTCCGGCGTCGCCAACCACTTCTTCTACCTGCTCTCCGAGGGCAGCGGCCCCAAGACCGTCAACGGCGTCGCGTACGACAGCCCCACCTTCGACCACTCCACGCTCACCGGAATCGGCCGGGACAAGGCCACCGCCATCTGGTACCTGGCACTGACCGCCTACATGACCTCCACCACCGACTACGCCGCCGCCCGGACCGCGACCCTGCACGCGGCCGAGGACCTGTACGGCGCCGACTCCGGCGAGTACACCGCCGTCGCCGCCGCCTGGAGCGCCGTCAACGTCGGCGCGGTACTGCCCTCCTCGCCCGCGCTCACGCATCCGGGCGACCAGGTCACCGCGCTCGGCACCGCGGTCGACCTGTCGATCCCGACGGCGGGAGGCACCGGGGCGCCCACCTACGCGGCGAACAACCTGCCGCCCGGCCTGTCGATCGACGCCGCCACCGGACGGATCACCGGCACACCCGGGACGGCCGGATCGACGACCGTGACAGCGACCGCGACGTTCCCCTCGGGCGCGACCGCGAGCACCGCCTTCACCTGGGCCGTCACCGACGGCACGGCCCCCTGCCCCTCGGCCAAGCTGATCGGCAACGCCGGCTTCGAGAGCGGCGCGGCCCTGCCCTGGACGGCAACACCCGCTGTGCTCGACGCCGACCCGAACCAGGCAAGCCACGGCGGCTCCTGGAAGGCCTGGCTGAACGGCTACGGGTCCGCCCGCAGGGACACCGTCTCGCAGACCGTCGCCATCCCGGCGGGCTGCCGCGCGGCGCTGAACTACTGGCTGCACATCGACACGGCCGAGACCAGCCGGTCCAACAGGTACGACTGGCTCACCGTCACGGCGAACGGCCAGGAGGTGGCCGCCTACTCGAACCTCGACCGGGCCACCGGCTACACCCTGCGCACGGTCGATCTCTCGCCCTACGCCGGACAGAGCGTCACCCTCGTATTCACCGGCCAGGAGGACCTCTCGGCCCAGACCAGCTTCGTCCTCGACGACATCACCGTCGGGATCGGCGGCTGACCCACCCCACACCCACGGCCGCCCCACACCGGTAGGCCGTACCCGACAGCTCAGAGCGGCCGGGCGGCTCATGTCGCCCGGCCGCTCCTCCGCGCCCGCCCGGGGGCGCTGCCGGGTGCTGCCGGGCGCTGCCGGATCAATGTCCGCAGCCAGGGACGCTATCGAGCCCGGGTGGACGCCTACCGATTGGAAGTGCCGGCGGCGCGGGTGGTCGGCAATCCGGGCCCTCGATGGCGGAAGAAGCTCTCATGCACACCACACAGCGCCGCACGAGGCCGCTGCAGGCCCTTCACCCGGCCGGACCCGCGAAGGCCCGCCCGACCTCCGACAGTCGGCCTCCCGGAGTACCGCTCGGTGGCTGACCGCCCGGCCTGTCAGGTGTCGTACTGGCCGTCCCATGGAGCCGAGAACCCCAGCCCGTCGGGATACAGCTCAGCCCAGTCCTCCTCGCCGTCCTGATCCTCGGCATGGCATTCGGTGACAAGGCCAAAGACCACACCGTCGTTGATGAGCTGGAACGGCCGGATTGCGATGTCGCAGTACTCGCGTTCCGGGAGGCCGGAGAGGACGGCGTCCAACCGTGCTTCCGCGCGGGCGAGCACAGAGTCCTCGCCCCGTGGACGCTTCACCTGCTCCGCCCACGTGCCGGCGCACCAGATGTCGGAACCTTGATGGTGACCGGCAGCGTCGAACGTGTGCAGCGCGACGAATAGCCGCTTGTGCTCCTCCCAGCCGTCTCCCCTCACGAACCCTTCGGGGAACGCGTAGGTGATCGAGGCCAGGAACTGGCCGGTGCTGAACCGGCCGATGGTGCTCGTTCGATAGTCCGGCTCATACGCGATGGGAATGATCTCAGGGACGGCCATGGCCGCACTCTAGACACCCTCCGGATCCTGACCCCTCACCGGGTTGGGATCGGAAGACAGGTACTCACCGGTCGTAGAGCCGTGAACGTCCTGCCAGGTGGGACCGAGCCACCCGACGAGGACCACGAGCAGCGCGAGCAGCAGTACCGGCAGCCGACCAGCACCGGACAGACCGTCGCCAGCGCCGGGACAATCACGCCGGTCGGTGGTGCGGCAGGGTCGGTGCGGGCGGTCTCTCCCCGGGGCCGGGTCATGGTTGGGGAGAGACCGACCGAGGTCGCTCCTCGGGGATCCGGCCGCGGACCTCCAGGGAGGCGACGTCGGTGTCCTCGACGGAACGGCCGGTCTCCACCGGCCGCTCCGTCGTGACCTCGGTGACGCCACCGTGATGGTCGACGATGCGCTGGGACCACCCGGCGGCAAGCCGGCCAGTCACCGCCGCGGGGCTGGCGGACGGGAAGGGCCGGCGGGACGTGGCCGGTGCTGCCGGCCAGGGCGGCCCATCAGGTTCAGGTCGGTCCGTGGGTGAGGTCGGTGCGGGTGGTCCCGAGTTTGGCCAGGACGCGGGAGACGTGGTTCTCGACGGTCCGGACGGAGAGGAACAGGGCGTTGGCGATGTCCTTGTGGGTGGCGCCGGTGGCGAGCAGGTGTCCGTGTCTTCCTTCCAACCCGGTGGCTGGACAGCAGGCACCCAGGAAGCCCGAGTATCGGCACCCCAGACCTCCGGCGGGTCCGGCATTCCCCGGGGGCGCCCGCGGTGTCCACCGGGCAAGCCTCGGGCGTGGTCGGCCGGGACCGCGGGAACGGGGGGAGCCCGGGGTCCCGGCCTGGGGAAGGCACCGGTCGCATCCCCGACGCGACCGGTGCTCAGCAGCTCATCAAAGGGGGGCAGTGTGGCTGCTGTGACGGGAATGCTAGACCCGCCCGCCCCCGGTGAATAGACCTGTGACCTGCAATATTTCGGCCGCGAACATGCCATTCGGCATGGCTGCCGGCCCCGGGTACCCACCCCCGCACGACGCGCCCCGCAGCTCGCACCCCGGCCCGCCGCAGGCACGTTGACCGGGCATGAACGATCACACGTTGCCCCCCACCGGCGCCCCGACAGACCAAGGGGCGAGGATACGTGGGTGTCCGCCAATCATCTTGGCGAGATCAGCAGGTTTCACCGCGCCTGGTACCTTCACGGTCCGGATCCTCAGACGAGGAACCCGGCTTTCATCGCAAGGGACATGACAGAGAATCAGGCCGCGATCGACGAGGTCTCCAGCGCCTCCTGGTATCCCCTGTTGTGAACGCGGACTGATCAGGGCTCCGGCAAGCTCCGCACCTGGGTCACCGATCAGCAGATCGACGGCTGGATCACTTGCCTACAAGGCCAATACGTACGAGGTCGAGGATCTCCTCGACAACGTGAGCGAGCCGGCCAACCCGCGTTACACAGGTGGCACCGAGCACCGTACGGGTGGGGTTCGTGCCCAGACGTACCGGTCGGCCGTGGAGGCAGCCCCATATCCTCACCGACCCGGACGGCCGGCGCATGGCCGGCCGTCCGGGCGACTTCCTCCGGGGCCTCGCGCCCCACCCCCGGACCGGCTTGAGACGGGTGAGGTCGCGGACGGTGGCCAGGACGTGGGTGGAGTCGGTGCGCTGGGTGGTGCGCCCGCGGACCAGTCCGGCGACTTTGAGGCGGGCCGGGGCGAGGTCGAGGAGACGGTCCCCGCCCGGCCCTCCCCCAACAGGCGGTCGCGGTGGCCGGCGACTGCGGCTGGTTCAGGGGGCGGTGCGGAAGGTCCAGCGCAGCGTGGCGTCGGTGCGGGGTGCCGCGAGCTTGAGCGGGGCTCCGTTGTTGCGCGCGCCCGCTCCGTCGAGGAGCAGGCCACTGCCGTGGTTGGCGATGGTGTACGCGCCGGTACCGAGGTCGGTGATCGTCCACTGCTGGCCGGCGCCGCCGTCCCAGGTCTTCTGGAACACGGTGCCGCCGCTCGCGACACCGGTGGCGTCGACGACCAGGCCGTTGGTGCGGTTGACGAGCCGGTAGCGGCCGGTACCGAGGTCGATCGCGTGCCACTGCAGGTTGGTGCTGGAGTTCGCGGTCCACTGCTTGACCGGGGAACCGGCGCGCACGTCGCCGCCGCCGTCGACGGCCATACCGGTCGCGGTGTTGGTGATCCACAGCCATGCGTCGGGCGCAAGGGTGACCCGCAGCGAGCGGATCCGGTCATTGGCCCCGGTGATGCGCAGGTCCGCGGTGTCGGTGGTGAACGTCCACGGGGTGCCGGTGAACTGGTCGCCGGGGTAGCCCACCACGCGGTACGCGGTGGGGATGTGGAGGGAGGAGATGCTCGCGGGTGCCATGCCGGCGGCCTGGAGCTGGGCGGCGGTGTGGCTGCCCAGCGGGAGTGTCGCGCGGGGACCGTGGAAGTCGACGTCGCGGAAGGCGGTGATGCGGGTGTGCGGGGTGAGGGGCGCGATGGCGTCGGCGAAGGTGAGCCGCAGGGTGTAGGCGTGGGCGGGGAAGGGTGCGTTCGTGGGCATCGGGATATGCAGGCCGTCGGCGTCCTGGGCCCATCCGGTGACCTCGGTGGACTGCCCGGCTGCGGGGCCGAGCAGCCGCACGCCGGTGAGGGCGGTGAGGTCGATGCGCTTGCGGGAGCAGGTGGTGACGGTCAGTCCCTGGGAGGGCCAGCCGAGGGCGGTGGCATAGAGGGTGGTACCGGCCTTGTCCCGCGTGAAGCGGATGTCCTTGGCGGTGCCGACGACCCGCTTGGTGAAGGAGCCGCCGCCCATCGCGGTCGGGCCCTCCCCGTACGCCGTCCAGACGCGGGTGTCGTAGACGGCCTCGCCGAAGCGGGTGAGGTGGTCGCCGATGCCGAGCAGGATGTCGCGCTGCCTCTGGGGGATGGTGCCGTCGGCCGTCGGGGCGACGTTGAGGAGCATGTTGCCGCCCTTGCTGACGCGGTCGAGCAGGGCATGCATCATCTGCTGGGTGGAGTAGTAGCCGATGCCGGTGGTGTAGCACCAGCTGGAGCCGCTGACGGAGTCGTCGGTCAGCCAGTACGGCTCGCGCAGATCGCCCGGCCCGCCGCGTTCGAAGTCGTACACCTCGCCGGGGCTCGGGTCGTGCTCCTTGTAGGTGGAGACCACCTCCTTGCCCCAGTCCTCGGCCTGGTTGAAGTAGTAGGACAGGAAGTCCAGGCGCCGCTGTTCGTCGACCTCGTCGAGGTTGAAGTCCTGATAGATGATGTCGGGGTGGGCGCGGTCGACGACCTCTTTGAGCTTGGCGTACCAGAGCCGGTTGGCGGCGGTCCGGTCGAGCTGACCGTAGAGCTTCTTCAGGCTGGGGTCGCTCTGGGCGGGGGCGTACTGGTAGTAGCCGGTGAAGTTGTACGCGTGGTGCATGGCGACCAGCAGCTTCATGCCCTCACCGCGGATCGCGTCGGTGAACAGGCGTAGCAGGTCGAGCCTGGGGCCGCGGGCGGCGGAGTTCCATTCGTTGACCTGGCTGTCCCACATCGAGTAGCCGTCATGGTGTTCGGCGACGGGCCCGGCGAAGCGGGCGCCGGCGGCCTTGAACAGCCGCGCCCATTCGTCGGGGTCGAACTGGCCGCCCTGGGAGACGAGCTTCGGTGCGAACTGGTGGAAGGTGCCGGCCTTGTCGCGGCCACCGTCGATGAAGGTGTGGTACGGCCAGGCTGCCGGGGTTCCGAAGGTCGCGATGTGGTGCTCGTTCGGGCCGGACCCGGTCTGGTACATGTTTCGCGGGTACCACTCGCTGCCGTACGCGGGGACGCTGAAGACGCCCCAGTGGAAGTAGATGCCGAACTTGGCGTCCTGGAACCATTCGGGTGCGGCGGTGTGCCGGCCCACCGAGGGCCAGGTCGGCGTGTACGGTCCGGCGGCGGCCGCGTTGGTCGCGGCGCGTGCGGGTGCGGAGGCGAGCAGGCCGGAGCTGCTCGCCATCGCGACGCCGGCGGCGGCGTTCAGGAAGGTGCGTCGGGACAAGGACACGGGAACTCCTTCGGGATGGTTGAAGGAAGGGACGTGTTGCTCGTGGGGCCGTCCGGAGGTGTCAGGACCGGTTCGAGGCGCAGGCGAACAGGAGACGGGCGGCCCTACTCCGTGGCGTGGTTCGATCGCCTGCCGTGTTTCTGCGGACGGGGCGTCGAGATCTTCCCGCTCACGGGCGCGATGCCGGCGCGGTCGCTCTTCGCGCCGTTCGAGCCGGCGGACAGCATGCGTGCGAGACAGACGCGCCCCCTGCCGTCACGAGAGCCGGGAACGGCTGGTCGAGGGCCATGGGTCCACCTTGGGCTGGGAGGGGTAGGGGCACGTGCGGCTCCGCGTGCCAGGCCGATCAGCCGGCTGAATCAAACGTGGCGTGTCACGCAAGTCGGTCGATCAATCAGAAGTCAACACCGATTCGTCTGCCGAACTCGGACTGCGGCAGCGTCAGGATTCGCCCGTCGGCCCCCGGCCCGTCGTGGACCGGGCCGCATCGATGCCCGTGCCGCCTCGACGGGAACTCAGGGAGCCAACGACCGAGCATGCCCCCGGAAGGGAACGGGCCCGCAACGACACCTGAACACACAGCGACGAAATCTGACGGAGCGTCTATTTGCCCACACCTAGGAGCTTTCAGGCGACAAACGGTTGGACACGTTTGGGTTTCGGCGCGGTCAAGCAGTAGGTGAACCATAGGTACCGGGCGAGCCGGCCGCCGGTCGGTGCATCACCGCCACGACAGCTCCACCTCACGCGCCGGACGGGGAGCTTCTCGACCTGCCGGCCCCAGGTTCGCACCAACTCTTGACACATGGCGGCGACCCGGGTGTCATTCCCCTTGCCTGTCGACTTGTGTTCGTTTATGACTTATCTCGTGCATTTCCGGCGACACTCCACGCTCCTCACACCTCGCGGGGGACGACCAGGCCGGCCGGCCACGCGTTCGCCACCCGCTCCCACCCACCCGGGAGGAACCACCCATGTTCCGAAGCGGAGCCCCCCTGCGCCGCCGGGCCGTCCTGACCGCTGGTCGTCGAGCGGCGGAAGGACCGCACCGATGCCTGCGAGGCGGCCCTGCTGGGCGAGGTCGGACCGCTGACCCGGATCACCCGGCCGTGCCGGAACGGGCGCCGGGCGCCGGGGGCGGAGATGAACGAACACCTGAGCCATGACGAGCACGATGTGGCCGGCCGAGGTTCGGGCGACAGCCGCAACGGCACCTCGCCGAAGACGGTGCTGACCGATGTGGAAGCGGTGACGGTGGCGGGGCCCAGGGACCGCAACGGAGAGTCCGAGCCGCTGCTGGTGCCGAGGTACGCGCGGCGGCCGGCCGGGTACACCGAGCGGATCCTGCCGCACCCCCGGCACGAGCGTGCGGGACATCCGCTCCCACCTGGCCGCCGTCCACGGCGTCGAGCTCGGCCCGGACCTGATCGGCAAGGTCACCGACGCCGTCACCACCCGGCACAACAGGCCGCCGGACCCGGTCCGGCCAACCATCCACATCGACACGCTGCGGGTGAGAATCCTCTCCGGTGCGGTGAGTTCGAGGCCGGTCCACCTCGCGGTCGGGGTCGACACAGACGGCCGCAAGGACCTCCTGGGGCAGTGGGTCGACTCCGAGGACGAGGACGCCACCACATGGACGGCGATGCTGTCCGAAACCTCGCAACCGCGGCGTCGACGACGCCTGAACCGCCACCCTCGACGACCTCAAGGGCCTGCCCGATGCAGTTCACCGCGACCTGGCCCGGGCCACCACACAGACGTGTGTGATCAACCCGATCCGGGCGTCTCTCAGGCCGGCGTCCAAGCGGGACCACCCCAGGCCGGTGCCTGCGAGGCCGCTGACACGCCCTGTGGACGGGACCGGCCTGGTCCCGTGGGCCCGTCCGGTCCCGCGCGGTCCTGGTCGGGGTGCGCGGGGCCGGACGGGGGGTTTCCGTCTTCGGGGGGCGGTTTCGTTCGGGTGGGGGTGTCGGGTGGGGTCAGTGGGCGCCGAGTCCGGTGAGTGAGCGGACTTCGAGTTCGGCGTACTTGGTGGGGTTGGCCTTCTCTTTGGAGAGGAGGGTGCCGATCACGCCGGCGAGGAAGCCGATGGGGATGGAGACCAGGCCGGGGTTCTCCAGCGGGAACCAGTGGAAGTCGCTGTTGGGGAGGAGTGAGGTCGGTTTGCCGGAGACGACGGTGGAGAAGGCGACCAGGAGCACGGAGCTGATGAGTCCGGCGTAGACGGAGCTGACGGCGCCGGTGGTGTTGAAGCGCTTCCAGAAGAGGGAGTAGAGCAGGGTGGGGAGGTTGGCGGAGGCGGCGACGGCGAAGGCGAGTGCGACGAGGGCGGCGGTGTTGAGTTTGTCGGCGAAGAGTGACAGGACGATGGCGACGGCGCCGATGGCGACGGCGGCGAGTTTGGCGGAGCGGACCTCTTCCTTCTCGCTGGTTTTGCCGCGGCGGATGACGTTGGCGTAGAGGTCGTGGGCGAAGGAGGCGGAGGAGGCGAGGGTGAGTCCGGCGACGACGGCGAGGATGGTGGCGA
>NZ_JBEXNT010000111.1:0-33249 GCF_040611255.1 Kitasatospora sp. NPDC002965
CGTGATCAGCCAGCTCAGCGCGGGCGAGCTGGAGGAACTGCTGCCCGGCCTGGCCAGCGGGATGCTCCCGAAGATGGAGGGCTGCCTGCGCGCCGATCCCGGGCCGTCAGGTGGCCGTCGGAGCCCCCGGACGGGAGTTCCGCGCGCCGCCGCCGGCCAGCTCGGACAGCGGCCCGCTCCCGAGCACACCGCCCAGCAGCCCCGAGCCCGAGCCGCTGCCCGTACCCGAGCCGGTCGGCGCGCCGCCGGTGCCGGCGCCGCTGCTCGGGCTCGGCTTCGACGCCGTCCCCGAGCCGCCGCCCGAGGCCGGCGTACTGCGCGGCGCGGGCGCCGACCCGGCGGGTGCCGGGGCGGCGGGCGGCGCCGAGGCGGCCGGCGCGGCCGGGCTGGCCGCACCGCTCTCCGGCTTGGCCGACTTCGCCTTGCCGCTCGGCGTGGCCGTCGCCGCCCTGGGCGAGGTCGGGGCGCCGGACGGCGGGGCGGACGTCGCCGGGGCGGTCGGCGAGGCCGGCCGGGAGGCGGCGGGCGAGGGCGAGGTGGACGGACCCTTCCCGCCGGGCGCGGCGGACGGCCCGCCGCTCGGCCAGACCGGGGTGCCGTAGTCGGTGGCCGGCCGGGACGGCGCCGGGTGCGGGCGGGCGCCGGTGCGGACCGCCGCGCCCAGCATCGAGCCGACCAGCAGGGTCAGTCCGACCACCACCGCGGTGACCACCGCACCGCGCCGCACCACCCGGCGGCGCAGCGCGGCCGGGGCGTCGGCACCGTACCGCCGCCACGCCTCCAGGTTGAGCCGCCCGTCCAGCGAGCCGAACGGCGCGCCGGCGATCAGCAGCGGGCTCCACGCCGCCAGGAAGATCAGGTCGGGGGTGTCGTAGACCGGGACGGCCCGCCAGCTGACCGTGAACAGCAGTGCGGCGGAGAGGACCATCGCCGCACCGGCCGCGAGCCGCTGCCAGAGGCCGAGGACGGTCAGCACGCCGACCACGATCTCGGTGAAGGACACCACCAGGCCGGAGCCGACCGGGTGCGCCATGGCGAAGGCCAGCAGCGGATCGGCGACCTTCCAGGGGTGCAGCGAGGAGAGCCAGCGCATCATCGAGCCGCGCTCGCCGCCGTCGAAGTACACCGGGTCGCAGAGCTTGCTGAACCCGGCGTAGACGGAGAGCGCGCCGAGCACCGCGCGCAGGGGCAGCAGCACCAGACCGAGGTCGACCCGGCGGCCGGGGTACCAGGGTTGCCTGCCCTCCGCCCCGGCGGCGGAGACCTCCGGCAGCTCGCCGCTGGGCGTCCAGCCCTGGGGCGCGCCGACCGGCCCGACGCCGGCCTCGGTGGCCGTGCCGGCTCCCTCGCGCGGTTGGCGCGGGACCGTCCGGGAGCCGCCGTACGGCGGGATCAGCCGGGTGTCGTCGTCCGCCAGGGAGCCGCGCCCGCCGGCACCGGCCGGTGCCGGGACTCCGCCCAGCCGGACGGCCTCCAGCAACTGGGTGGCGGCGACGTCGCCCGGCCGCGCCTCGCCGGTCCAGGTGACCGGTGTGACGCGGCCCTTGCGGCGCGGCCCGCCGGCCCCGCCGGTGAGCGCCGAGACCGTGGAGGCGGGCACGACGACCTGTGGGGTGACCGGCGAACGGCGGATCAGTCCCTGGGTGGCGTAGGGGTCGCCGAACGCGGCGCCGGTGGACAGCAGTCCGGCCGGAGCCTCGATCAGTGGCGCCACCGGGGTGCCGAGATTGAGCCGGAAGCTCGCCTGGGTGCTGCTGAGGCGCGCCGGGTCGGACGGCACCTTGACGGTGGTGAGGCCGGGTTCGGCCTCTATCCCGGTGCTGCCGCCGCCCAGGAGGGGGCGCCGAGGTGTTCTGGTGTCCACACCCGTCTAACCGGGTGACGCCCGGTTAGGACACTCTCCCGGGTGGATATCGGGAGCCCCCTTGAAGTGATCATGAGAAAAGCGATCGGGCCCGGTCGGGCCCGATCGCTTTCACTCGTCTTGCGGACGGACGGCGGGGAATTCCGGAGAACCCCTTGCGCCGCGCGCCCCGCGTGTGCCTTCCGGTCAGCCGACCTTGGAGCGGAGCCGCGCCGCCTCGTACAGCACGACGCTCGCCGCGACACCGGCGTTCAGCGACTCGGTGAGCCCGGACATCGGGATCCGCACCAGCAGGTCGCAGGTCTCCGAGACCAGCCGGGACAGGCCCTTGCCCTCGCTGCCCGCGACGATCACGACGGGCCCGGTCAGCGCCTCCAGGTCCCCGATCTCGGCCTCGCCGTCGGCGGCCAGGCCGACCACCAGCAGGCCCGCCTTCTGGTAGCCCTCCAGCGTCCGGGTCAGGTTGGTGGCGCGGGCGACGGGCAGCCGCGCGGCCGCACCCGAGGAGGTCTTCCACGCACCGGCGGTCATACCGGCCGCCCGGCGCTCGGGGATGACCACGCCGTGCGCGCCGAAGGCGGCGGCGGAACGGACCACGGCGCCCAGGTTGCGGGAGTCGGTGACGCCGTCCAGCGCCACGATCAGCGCGTCCTGGGCGGCGTCCGCGGCCTCGGCCAGCAGGTCCTCCGGGTGCGCGTACTCGTACGGCGGGACCTGGAGGACCAGGCCCTGGTGGTTCAGGCCGCCGGTCATCTGGTCCAGCTGCGGGCGCGGGGCCTCCATCAGCGGGATGCCCCGGTCGTTGGCGGCCTGGAAGGCGTCGCGGACCCGGTCGTCGGTGTCGATGAACTGCATGACGTACAGCGCGGTCGCCGGCACGCCGCCCTGCAGCGCCTCGACCACCGAGTTGCGGCCGACCACCAGCTCCGCGGCACCGGCGCCGCCGCGACCGCCGCGGCCGCCGCCACCGGCGCGGCGCATGCCGGCCCGGGCCTTGGCGTCCCGCTCGCGCTTGATCGCGGCGTTGGCGGCCCGCTGCTTGGGGTGACCCTTGCGTTCGGCGCCGGGCGGGGTCGGGCCCTTGCCCTGGAGCGCCTTCCGGCTGTGGCCGCCGGTACCGACGTTCGCGCCCTTCTTCGACCCGGGGTTGCGGCGGTTCCTGCGCTGGCTGTTGCCGGCCATGGCTGTACTTCCTGTCTGTCTGTCCGGCATGGCCGGCCCCTCCGGCGGAAGCCGGTGGGGGCCGACGGCATGCGCTCCGTCATGCGGGAGGGCCGCACCGGTCAGGTACGGCCCCACCTCACCCCTCGGTCGCCCGGGGGTTACTGGTTGTTGATCGTCCAGCGCGGGCCGGACGGGGTGTCCTCGATGGCCAGTCCGGCCAGCCCGAGCTGGTCGCGGATGGCGTCCGCGGTGGCAAAGTCCTTGCGGGCCCGGGCCGCCTGCCGCTGCTCCAGGACCAGGTGGACCAGCGAGTCGACGACGCCGTGCAGGTCCTCGCCGCGCTCCGCCCCGGCCCAGTGCGGGTCGAGCGGGTCGAGTCCCAGTACACCGAGCATCGCACGGACCTCGGCCAATCGCGCCACCGCGTTCTCCTTGTCGTCCGCGGTGAGGGCGCTGTTGCCCTGGCGGACGGCGGTGTGCACGATGGCCAGCGCCTGGGGCACGCCCAGGTCGTCGTCCATCGCCTCGGCGAAGGCCGGCGGCACCTCGGGGGCGGCGTCGACCTTTCCGCAGCGCTCGACGGTCCGCTGGATGAAGCCCTCGATCCGGCCGAACCCGGCCTCGGCCTCGCGCAGCGACTCGTCGCTGTACTCGATCATCGAGCGGTAGTGCGGTGCGGCCAGGTAGTAGCGGAGCACGATCGGCCGCCAGCGCTGGACCATCTCGGAGACCAGCACCGAGTTGCCGAGCGACTTGCTCATCTTCTCGCCGCGCATGGTGACCCACGCGTTGTGCACCCAGAAGTTGGCGAAGTCGTCGCCGAACGCCTTGGACTGGGCGATCTCGTTCTCGTGGTGCGGGAAGATCAGGTCGAGCCCGCCGCCGTGGATGTCGAAGGCCGTGCCCAGGTACTTGTGGGCCATCGCGGAGCACTCCAGGTGCCACCCCGGGCGCCCGCGGCCCCACGGGGTCTCCCAGCTGGGTTCGCCGGGCTTGACCGACTTCCACATGGCGAAGTCGCGCTGGTCCCGCTTGCCGGTCTCGCCCTCGCCCTCGGGCTGCTGGAGGTTCTCCAGCTTCTGGTTGGAGAGCGCGAGGTAGCCCGGGAAGGACTTCACGTCGAAGTAGACGTTGCCCTCGGCCGCGTAGGCGTGCCCGCGCGCGATGAGTCCCCGCATCATCTCGATCATCTCGGGGACGTGCCCGGTGGCCCGCGGCTCGACGGTCGGCGGCAGGCAGCCCAGCGCGGAGTAACCGTCGTTGAAGGCCCGCTCGTTGGCGTAGGCGATCTGCCACCAGGGCGTGCCGAGCTCGCGCTCCTTGGCGATCACCTTGTCGTCGATGTCGGTGACGTTGCGGGCGAACGTCACCTGGTAGCCGCGGTAGGCGAACCACCGCTGCATGATGTCGAAGTTGAGACCGGACCGGATGTGCCCGATGTGTGGCGCCGACTGGACGGTAGCGCCGCACAGGTAGATCGAGACACAACCCGGTACAAGCGGGACGAAGTCGCGTACCTGGCGGGTGCTGGTGTCGTACAGGCGAATGCTCACAGCGTCAAGCGTAGTGGGCAGGAGGGGGTGCCCCGCGACATTCTGGAATGTCAATACCGCTGCAGAGCCGTTTCCGCTCTGTGACGTAGAGGAGGCGCCCCCTCCGTTCCCGGGAGGGTCAGATCGAGCCGACCACCTTCCGCGGACTCAGCCGGACGACCACCCGAACGTCGTCCGGGCCGTCGTACGTGTACTTCTGCTCGCCGCGGTACTTCAGGCCGAGTTCGTCGATCAGCTCCCGGCCGCCCTCACGGGTCAGCGTGACCTCGCCGCGCACCTCCAGGTAGGTGTACGGGTTCTCCGGCGGGTTGATCACCAACGAGACGCGCGGGTCCTTCACCAGGTTGAGGTGCTTGCGGCGCCCCTCGACGGTGGAGAACAGGATGTCGTCGCCGTCCCGCTTCACCCAGACCACGGAGGACTGCGGGCTGCCGTCCGGCTGGAGCGTGGAGATCACGGCGAAGCTCTTGCCGTCGATCAGAGTCTTGGCCTGGTCGGAGAGATGTGCGGCCATCGGGACCTCGTTCTTCTCGTCAAACGGCGGTGGACAGATCGCCCGGTGGGCGGGGCCGGGCCCGGCGGGGGCCCGCACCGAACGGTAGCGACTCGGTCCCCCGGCAGCCCTCCTGAACACCCGTCACCCGTCGCTTATTCCCGAGCGGGTTCCCCCGATCCGGTGACGCCACCGCCCGATCCGCGACCGGACCGGCCCTCGACGGGCTTCCGGAAGGACCGGCGGCGCACCACCGGAACGGGCGGTGGGAACGTCAACGGCGTTCGTACACCAGGGCGGTGGCGATCGCGGCCAGCCCCTCGGCCCGACCGGTGAGACCCAGTCCGTCGGTGGTCGTGCCGGACACCGACACCGGCGCGCCGACCGCCGCGGCGAGCGCGGCCTGAGCCTCCTCGCGACGCTTGCCGATCTTCGGCCGAATACCGATCACCTGGATCGCCACGTTGCCGATCTCGAAGCCGGCCGCGCGGACCAGCCGCGCCGCCTCGCCGAGCAGCGTCACCCCGGACGCCCCGGCCCACTCGGGCCGGTCGGTGCCGAAGTGCGCGCCCAGGTCACCGATCCCGGCGGCGGAGAACAGCGCGTCGCACGCCGCGTGCGCGGCCACGTCGGCGTCCGAGTGCCCGGCCAGGCCGTACTCGGCGCCCGGCCACTCCAGGCCGGCGACCCGGAGCGGGCGGCCGGCCTCGAAGGCGTGCACATCGGTGCCGATGCCGACCCGGGGAATCACCGGGGCGGCGCCGGCGGTCGGCTCAGTAGCCATCGGAGGCCCTCCTGCGGGCGAGTACGGCCTCGGCGAGCACGAGGTCCAGCGGGCGGGTCACCTTGAACGCCTCCTCGTGACCGGGCACCACGACCACCCGGCCGCCGTACCGCTCCACCAGGCCGGCGTCGTCGGTGACCGGCGGCAGCGCGCCCCCGGCCTCCTCGGCCAGCGCCTTGGCGTGCACCTCGGCCAGCGTCTCCCGGCGGAACCCCTGCGGGGTCTGGACCGCGCGCAGGGTGGACCGGTCGGGCGTGTCGAGCACCGGCTCGGGTCCGCCCGGCGTGGGCTCGACCCGCTTGACGGTGTCGGCCAGCGGCACCGCCGGCACCACCGCCTCCGCCCCGGCCCGGACGGCGGCCGCGACCGCGTCGACGACCTCGACCGGCACGAGCGGCCGGGCCGCGTCGTGCACCAGGACGATCCCGACCCCGGCGGGAATGGCGGCCAGGCCCAGCCGGACGGACTCCTGGCGGGTCTCCCCGCCGGCCACGACCCGGATGTCCTTGCCCTCCAGCCCGTGGCTGTCGAGCAGGGCGACCACCTCGGCCACCCCGTCGGCGGGCGCCGCGACCACGACCAGGCCGACCGCGCGGCTGCGGGTCAGCGCCCGGACGGCGTGCACCAGGAGCGGCACGCCGCCCAGGTCACGCAGGGCTTTCGGGGCACCGGGCCCCAGCCGCTCGCCGCGTCCCGCGGCGGGCACCACTGCTGCTGCGACTGCTGCTGTGGCGTTCAGGTTTCACTCCTTCGGAGAAGTGGGTATGGCCATGGCGTGCACGACGGGCGAGGACCCCTTCCGAAGCACCACCGTCCTCCGCCCGCGGAATCAGCAGAAACGGTCATGCAGACCCGAGGCCGGCCGGGCCGCCCGGGTGCGGGGCGTCGTCCGGACACGCCTCAGCGCCCGAAGTGCCACTGCACCACCCACCGGCCATCGGTCCGGTGAGCGGCGCGCCGGCATCGGGCGCTGTGAGCGTTGTGGAGCGGACGGCCGCTACGAGGCGAGCACCTCGTCGAGCAGCGTCTCCGCCTTGTCCTCGTTGGTGTTCTCCGCCAGCGCGAGCTCGCTGACGAGGATCTGGCGCGCCTTGGCGAGCATGCGCTTCTCTCCGGCCGAGAGACCGCGCTCACGCTCACGACGCCAGAGGTCGCGCACAACCTCGGCGACCTTGATAACGTCACCCGAAGCGAGCTTCTCCAGGTTCGCCTTGTAGCGACGGGACCAGTTGGTCGGCTCTTCGGTGTACGGTGCGCGAAGCACCTCGAAGACCCGGTCCAGACCCTCCTGGCCGACTACGTCGCGCACGCCGACGAACTCCGCGTTCTCGGCGGGCACGCGGAGCGTCAGGTCTCCCTGCTGCACCTTCAGCACCAGGTAGGTCTTGTCCACACCTTTGATCTGGCGAATTTCGATGGCCTCGATCAGCGCAGCCCCGTGATGGGGGTAGACCACCGTGTCGCCAACCTTGAACGTCATGTGACAGGACCCCTTCCGTGGCTTTCCAGAATAACACGCTTTTCACCGCACCCGAAGGGCGTTTTCGCAGGTCAGGGCCGGTCTCGGGGCTTGACAAGCACCCCCATGACGTGCTGCGACCGGTGTTCGGCGCGGGCTTCCCGCAGGTCGGAGGCGGTTCCGACGCTCACCGAAACCTGCCGCAACACTCTCGAAACCGTGATTGGATCTTGAGTTTTCACCGTTTATCGGGCCGTTTCCCGATCGTGATCCGATCTTGGTCCGTTGTTGACCTGAACACGTGGACGTGCGGCCGTACGGACGCCCCTGAACCTTCCGGGGCGCGACACGGGGACCACCCCGTGAGGACGGCATAAGCGAGGTCGATAATCTGAGACCGGATCCACCGACCGAGACCTGACCTACCGACACGTGACCTAGGGAGAAGCCGCCGCCGTGAGCCGCAGCCTTCGACGCGGCAGCATCGCCGCCATCGCCGCCCTCGCCATCGCCTCGTTGTCCTCCTGCGCCGCCGGCAACACGCCGGAGACCCTGGAGATCAAGCCCGACAACGCGGCCGCGACCCTGGGCGCCGACATCCGGCTGAACAACATCGTCGTGGTCACGGGGGACGAGTCCTCCGGCGAGCACACCGGCCCCGCCAATGTGACGGTGAACATCAGCAACACCGGCGCCGAGGCCCTGGAGCTGCAGTCCATCACCGTCGGGAGCGGCGCCACCGCCACCTTCGCGGACGACAAGGGCGCCCCGCTGAGCACCATCGTCGTCCCGCCCGGCGGCGCGGTGCTGCTCGGCGGTCAGGGCAACCCGTCCGCCAAGGTGGCCTCGGCCAGCCTGAGCGTGGGCGGCTACGTGAACACCGCGTTCGCGTTCAAGAACCACGAGAAGCTCGAGACGGAGGCCTCGGTCAGCCCGAACAAGGGCCTGTACCAGGGCTTCGGCCCGACCTCCGCCCCCGGGGCCGTGCCGCCCAAGAAGGCCGCCACCCCGACCGCCCCCGCCTCGGGCAGCCCGTCCGCCGCCCACCACTGAGGCACGGCGCCCGGCCGCACCCGGGCAGGGCAAGGGGAACGCCCCTCCGGCACTCGCCGGAGGGGCGTTCCCCTTGCCCTGCGGGCGCGCACGCCCTCGTCCCGGAGTCCTTCGGGCCGGTTTACGGCTCGAACTTGTAGCCGAGGCCACGGACCGTGACCAGGTAGCGCGGCGCGCCCGGGTCCGGCTCGATCTTCGCCCGCAGACGCTTGACGTGGACGTCCAGCGTCTTGGTGTCGCCGACGTAGTCCGCGCCCCAGACCCGGTCGATCAGCTGCATCCGGGTGAGCACCCGGCCGGCGTTGCGGAGCAGCATCTCCAGCAGGTCGAACTCCTTGAGCGGGAGGTCGACCTTGGCGCCGTCCACCGTCACCACGTGCCGGTCGACGTCCATCCGGACCGGACCGGCCTCCAGCGCGCCGGGGCCGCCGCCGTCGCCCGGGCCCTCGCTCTCGCCGCGGCGCCGCAGCACCGCGCGGATCCGGGCGACCAGCTCACGGGTGGAGTAGGGCTTGGTGACGTAGTCGTCTGCACCTATCTCCAGACCGACGACCTTGTCGATCTCGCTGTCCTTGGCGGTGACCATGATCACCGGCACGTTCGAGCGCACCCGGAGCTGGCGGCAGACCTCGGTACCGGGCAGCCCCGGCAGCATCAGATCGAGCAGGACGAGGTCGGCACCGTTCCGTTCGAACTGCTCCAGCGCGTCGGGGCCGGTGGCGGCGATGGCCACCTCGAAGCCCTCCTTGCGAAGCATGTACGACAGGGCGTCGCTGAACGACTCCTCGTCCTCTACCACCAGTACTCGGGTCACGATCAGGCCTCCGGGGCAAGCTGGGGGGTTGTTTCTGACAGGGGTTCCGCGGGCTTCCCCGTGTGGGGAAACTGGTCCACGGGGGCCTGCCCGGCGGGCAGGCGGAGGGTGAAAGTGGAGCCCTGGCCCTCGACGCTCCACACCGAGACCGTGCCGCCGTGCGAGGCGGCCACGTGCTTGACGATGGAGAGACCGAGGCCGGTGCCACCGGTCTGCCGGGAGCGCGCGGGGTCGACCCGGTAGAACCGTTCGAAGACCCGCTCGCGGTCCTTCTCGGAGATGCCGATGCCCTGGTCGGTCACCGAGATCTCGATCAGTTCGCCGTCGGCCTCGCCGAGCGCCGCCGCACTGGAGATCCGGCGGGTGGCGATCGCGACCCTGGTCCGCGGCGGACTGTAGTTGACGGCGTTCTCGACCAGGTTGCCGAGCGCGGCGGCGAGCTGGCCGCGGTTGCCGTGCAGGTAGAGGCCCGCGATGCCGCCCGCCGCGATCAGGATCTGCTTGGCGGCGGCCTGCTGGCGGCAGCGGTCGATCGCCTCGGCGATCAGCTCGTCCACCGCGACCGGTTCCGGGTCGACCATCAGCCGGTCGTCCTGGACCCGGGACAGGTCGATGATCTCCTGGACCAGGCTGGCCAGCCTGGTGGCCTCGATCTGCATCCGGCCGGCGAAGCGCTGCACCGCCTCGGGGTCGTCGGACGCGTCCGCGACCGCCTCGGAGAGCAGCGAGAGAGCGCCGACCGGGGTCTTGAGCTCGTGGCTGACGTTGGCGACGAAGTCGCGGCGGACGGCCTCCACCCGGCGGCGGTCGGTCTGGTCCTCGACCAGCACCAGGACCAGCCGGGAGCCCAGCGGGGCGACCCGGACCGAGACCGCGAGCGGCTCGGCGGCGCGGGCGGCGCCCGGGCGGGGCAGCTCCATCTCGGCCTGGCGGATCTCGCCGTCCCGGCGGGTGGCACGGGCCAGCGCGAGCAGCTGGTCCACCGCGACCGCACCGCCGCGCACCAGCCCCATGGCGTACGCCGCCGAGCTGGCCTTGACCACCTCGTCGCCCTCGCCCAGCACGATCGCGCAGGACCGCAGCACGGAGAGGACGGTGTCGACCCCCGGGGGGAGCGGGGGTTCCTGCGCGGGGCTGGGCCCCTGATTCCGGTTGGTGCCGCCGTACCTGCCCCTGGCCTGCTCGCGCTCGCTCCAACGGAAAGCGATCGAGGCCGTGAGGCCGACGCCGAGCCCGGCTATGGCGCAGGCAGCGGCGGCGGCCACGTTCACGTCCATACCGCCAGCCTAAGCGCACGGTGCGGCCACTCCCCCAGGGTCGGATCAAGGGATCGGCCGCACGTTGCCGAGAATTCACCTTCAGGTAGCTGCCGGTTCACCGTCCGGGTCGTGCGTGGTCGCCCGGACGGCCGAGAGTTGGCCGGGCAGCCCGTGTGGGAAAGGTGGCGGAGTAGAACAACCGTCCGCCACCCGAGGTGCGCGCGTACGATTCGCGCCACCAGCAGCGGTCACCCGTGCGCCGTACGGCGGTCGTACCGGATGACCGGTCGGCACCGCCACCGACACAGCTACTGAGGAGAGATCATGCGCGACGCGTACCACGAGGAACTCGACTCGATCGGCGACAGCCTGGTCGAGATGGCACGGCTGGTCGGCTCGGCCCTCGGGCGGGCCACCACCGCGCTCCTCGACGCGGACCTGGCCCTGGCGGAGAGCGTGATCGCCGCCGACGAGAAGGTCAACGACCTGCACCACGAGCTGGAGAACCGGGCGATCGACCTGCTCGCCCGCCAGCAGCCCGTCGCCACCGACCTGCGGATCGTCGTCACCTCCCTGCGGATGAGCGCCGACCTGGAGCGCTGCGGCGACCTCGCCCGCCACGTCGCCAAGGTCGCGCGGCTGCGCTACCCGGAGTCGGCGGTCCCGAGCGACCTGCACGCGACGGTCCTGGAGATGGGCCAGCTCGCCCAGCGGCTGGTGGCCAAGGCCGGCCTGGTGATCGCCACCAAGAACGTCGACAAGGCGCTGGAGCTGGAGCAGGACGACGACGCGATCGACGCGCTGCACCGCGAGCTGTTCGCGCACCTGATCGACGAGCGCTGGCACCACGGGATCGAGACCGCCGTGGACGTCACCCTGGTCGGCCGCTACTACGAGCGGTTCGCCGACCACGCGGTCTCGGTGGCCAAGCGCGTCGTCTACCTGGTGACCGGTGAGCACGTGGACGAGTTCGTCGCCGCCTCGGAGGCGGCCGCCGGGGCCGAGTGATCCCGGTCGCGGGCGTCCCGCGCCGGGCAGCCCTCACCCCTGCGGGTGAGTAAACCCGGAGCGGGGGTGGTGGGGAAGCACGAATGCGTGGACTCCCCACCACTGCGCGCCCGTTGACGCTCCCTCCGGTCGGCGGCTTCACTCGATGCCGTAGGCACAGAAGTGTGCCCGTCAGAAGGAGGGGCCAGCGCGATGAAGGCAAACCCGACCCGACCGGCACCGGCACCCGACACCATCGAGTCACCCGCACCGAGGCTGTTGCCCGTCCTCGCGGCCGGCTGCGGCTGCAGCGCGGGCTGTGGTTGCGGCTGCCAGTCCGGCGGCCCCTGCCAGTGCGGCGGGGTCGACGGCGGCTGCTGCGGTCACTGAGCCGCACCGACCACCGAGGAGCTCCGGGGTGCACGGCTGCCGTGGGAGACGGCCGTGCACCCCGGCTTCCTCACCACCGGGGCGCCGGCGGGCCTGACGGCCGTCCGGGGCGGTCCGCGCCCCCCGGACGGTCAGAACTTGACGTCGGTGCAGGAGTAGAAGGCGTTGCCGGTGTCCGCGATCTCCCAGACCGAGACGACCACGTGGTGGCCGGTCCGGCCACTCGGCAGGGTCGCGGTGTGGCTGACCGTGCCGGGCACCTGGGCGCCGTTGTACGGGACGGTCAGGAACGGCGTCAGTTCCAGGTTGGCCCGGGTGACCTTCTGCGTGGCGTCGTAGCCGGCCTTGGTCAGGTAGTACTTGAAGTTGGTCGTCGCGTGCCGGGCCGTGAACTTCCAGGTGAAGGTCCGCTGCTGCCCCGCCGACACGGCCGTGGTCGGCCAGCCGCCGCCACGCGGGTCGTCCAGCTCGGCGAACCGGCTGTTGCCGCCGGCGCAGATGGCGCCGTCGGCCGGGCCTCTGCTCGGGAACCCCTTCGTCCCCTCGACGCTCTGCGGCTCCCACTGGATCGCGCCGCAGTTCTTGACCGTGCCGGCCCCGCAGAGCGCGGCGCGGCTGGGCGGGGTGGTGACGTAGCCGTGCGACTGCGCCGGCAGCGCGACCGCGACCGGCACCGCGAGCGCGGCGATCACGGCTCCGACGATATGACGTGTGCGCATGGTGCTCCTCCGTGGGGGTGGATGGAGAGTGCGCCGGACGCAGACGCGCGCGCGTGGGGGTGCGGCGGCCTACGGGGTGAGCCCTTGGCATGCCTGCGCCGGGGCGGTGCTCACACGGTAGGAGCAGCCACCCGGGCCGTCAATGGTCTGAACCACTTTCGCAGCACTCAACAACCCTGCACCCCAAGGGAGTTGAAAGCCCCTGGCGCCGATCCACCGGCGGACCGTACGCCAGAGGGCCCCGCCCCCCGATCCCGGGGAACAGGGCCCTCACAGCCCTTCACGGGCCACCGGAGACGCTGCGGGCCTACTTCTTGCCCTGGTTCTTGACCGCCTCGATGGCGGCCGCGGCGGCGTCCGCGTCGAGGTAGCGGCCGCCCTTGACGGTCGGCTTGAAGTCGGCGTCGAGCTCGTAGACGAGCGGGATGCCGGTCGGGATGTTGAGGCCGGCGATGTCCTCGTCGGAGATGCCGTCGAGGTGCTTGACCAGCGCGCGCAGGCTGTTGCCGTGGGCGGTGACCAGGACGGTCTTGCCGGCGGCGAGGTCCGGGACGATGGCGTCGTACCAGTACGGGAGCATCCGGTCGACGACGTCCTTGAGGCACTCGGTGCGCGGACGCAGCTCGCTCGGGATGTCGGCGTAGCGGGCGTCGCCGGCCTGCGAGTACTCGGCGCCGTCGGCCAGGACCGGCGGCGGGGTGTCGTACGAGCGGCGCCAGAGCTGGAACTGCTCCTCGCCGAACTCGGCCAGGGTCTGGGCCTTGTCCTTGCCCTGGAGGGCGCCGTAGTGCCGCTCGTTCAGGCGCCAGCTGCGGCTGACCGGGATCCAGTGGCGGTCGGCCTTGTCCAGGGCGATCTGGGAGGTGCGGATCGCGCGGCGCAGCAGCGAGGTGTGCAGCACGTCCGGGAGGTAGCCCTCGGCGGAGAGGAGCTCGCCGCCGCGGGCGGCCTCCTTCTCACCCTTCTCGTTGAGGTCGACGTCGACCCAACCGGTGAACAGGTTCTTCTGGTTCCACTGGCTCTCGCCGTGACGGAGCAGGATAAGTCGGTACGTCGTGTCAGCCATGGCCTCCAGCTTAGTGGAGCCCGGAAAAGCCCCTGGTCGCGGCCTCACCTGATGAGTAATGTGTGCACTGCAGTTGTGACACTTACCGATGTGCTGAGCGGTCCTGCCCGTCCTGCTCAGCGGACGCCGCCTGCCCGGGAGCCCCCACATGCCCCACCTGTCCGTCCCCACCCGCGTCGCAAGAGCCGTGACCGAGGCGCTGAGCGGGCTGCCCCGCCAGTTCTGGTGGCTCTGGACGTCCACGCTCATCAACAAGCTGGGCGCCTTCGTCGTCACCTTCCTGGCCCTCTACCTGACGACCGAACGGGGCTACTCGGCGTCGTACGCGGGCCTGGTCGCCTCGCTCTTCGGGCTCGGCTCGGCGATCGCGTCGATCGGCGCAGGGGTGCTGACCGACCGGATAGGCCGGCGGCCGACGCTGGTCGCGGCGCAGCTCGGCACCGCGCTGTTCACCGCGGTGCTCGGCTTCGCCGACGGCCAGGTGGCCATCGCGGTGGTCGCCTTCCTGGTCGGCCTCTGCAACAACGCGACCCGGCCCGCCACCTCCGCGATCATCGCGGACATCGTGCCCGCCGAGGACCGGGTCCGCGCCTACGCCCTGAACTACTGGGCGATCAACATCGGCTTCGGCCTCTCGGCGGCGGCGGCCGGTCTGATCGCCACCCACGGCTACCTCACGCTCTTCGTGCTGGACGCGATCTCCACGCTGATCTGCGCGGTGGTCATCTTCGTCCGGATCCCCGAGACCCGGCCGGACACGCCCGCCGCGCAGGCGGGCAAGCCCGCGATCGGCCTCGGCACGGTGTTCCGGGACGGCCGCTTCATGGCGGTGGTCGGGCTCAACCTGCTGCTCGCCCTGGTCGCCCAGCAGGGCTCGACCATGCTCGCCGTGGACATGGGACGGGCCGGCATCACCGCCACCCAGTACGGCCTGGTGATCGGCCTCAACGGGCTGCTCATCGTGGTGCTCCAGATCCCGCTCACCCGGTGGATGGAGGGCCGCGACCGGACCGCCCTGCTGATCGCCAGTGCGCTGTTCATCGGCTGGGGGTTCGGGCTGACCGCGCTGGCCGGGTCCTCGGCGTGGTTCTACGCCTTCACCGTGGCGGTCTGGACGATCGGCGAGATCCTGAACGCGCCGACCATGATGGGGCTGGTCGCCGAGCTCTCGCCGGCCGAGGCCCGCGGGCGCTACCAGGGCGTCTACTCGCTCTCCTGGTCGCTCGCCTCGTTCCTCGCGCCGGCGGTCGGCGGCGTGCTGCTGGAGCGGGCCGGCAGCGGGGCACTGTGGGGTGCCTGCGCGGCCTGCGGGACGGTCGCGGCGGCCGGGTACGTGCTGCTCGGACGGCGGACGGGCGCGGCGCCGGCGGCTCCGGCGGTGACCGTTCCGGTGGTGACGGCGACCCCGGCCGCGGTGACCGGGGCCGGCACCGAGCCCGAGGTGGTGGCGTCCGGGCGTGCGGCGTCCGGGGCGCTCCGGAAGGCGGACGCCGCACCGGAGCGGGCTCCGACGGGCTGCTGAGCCCGGCCGCTACCCGGCGGCGGGTCCGCCGCCGGGGGTCGGCTCCGCGGCCGGACCGTCAGGAGCCGGGCCCTCGGGGGCCGGACCGGCGAGGTGGGCGAAGGCCGCCAGGTTGCGCGTGGACTCCCCCCGCTTGGTGCGCCACTCCCACTCCCGACGGATCGCGGTCGCGAAGCCCAGCTCCAGCAGCGTGTTGAACGGCTCGTCGGCGTTCTCCAGCACCGTGCCGAGCAGCCGGTCCACCGTGTCCGGGGTCAGCGCCTCCAGCGGCAGCCGGCCGGCCAGGTAGACGTCGCCCAGCGCGTCGACCGCGTAGGCGACGCCGTACAGGCGGGTGTTCCGCTCCAGCAGCCAGCGGTAGACCGCCTCGTGGTTCTCGTCGGGGCGCCGGACCACGAAGGCGTTCACCGAGAGGGTGTGGTCGCCGACCCGCAGGGCGCAGGTGGTGCTGAGCTTCCGGTTGCCCGGAAGGGTCGCCACCAGCGTGTGGGGATCGGTGGGGGCCGGCTCCCAGGCCACCCCGGCCTCGTCCAGGGCGGCGCGCAGGAGGGTCAGGGCCTCGTCCTTGGTGCGGATTGCCATGAGGGTGACGTTACTCGGCGGTACGGCCGGGCGCAGCAGCACGCCGGCCGGAGTTCCCCGCCGCGCCGCGACCGGACGCGGGCGGCCGGGGTGGGCGGCAGGGGTTGGCAGCCGGGGTGGGCAGCCCGGGCGGGCGGCCCGGGGCGCGTGGGCCTCCGCAGCCGGCGCCTCCCGCGCCAGCCGGTGCCCGCGGACCGGCCGGTCGCCGGCGCCCTCAGGCCAGCCGCAGCCGGGAGCCCGTGAGCCGCCCGGCCGGGCGGGCCAGGCTGCCGGCGTACACCTCGGCGGTGGTCGCGGCGGCGCTGTCCCAGCCGAACCCGGCCGCGTGCCGGGCCGCCGCGTCCCCCTGCCGGGCCACCAGGCCCGGGTCGGTGACGTACGGCTCCAGCGCGTGCGACCAGGCCCGCGGGTCGTGGCCGTGGACCAGGGTGCCCGTCACGCCGTCCCGCACCGCGACCGGCAGACCGCCCACCGAGGCCGCCACCACCGGCGTGCCGCAGGCCTGCGCCTCCAGCGCGACCAGCCCGAACGACTCGCTGTACGAGGGCATCACCAGCGCGGTCGCCGCCCGGTACCACTCGGCGAGCAGTTCCTGTCCCACCGGCGGGTGGAAACGCACCACGTCGCAGATGCCCAGCTGGGCGGCGAGCTTGTGCAGGCTCTCCGGCTTGGCCAGCCCGGTGCCGGACGGGCCGCCGACCACCGGCACCACCAGCCGCTCGCGCAGCTCCGGCCGCCTCTCCAGCAGCGCCGCCACGGCGCGCAGCAGCACGTCTGGCGCCTTCAGCGGTTGGATCCGGCCGGCGAAGAGCAGCACGGCGGCGTCCGCCGGCAGACCGAGCCGGGCCCGGGCCGCCCGCCGGGCGACCACGCCGTCCAGCGCGTCCGACGTGCCGGGGGCACCCACCGCGTTCGGACCGACCGCCCGGCCCGGGCGGAAGACGTCCAGGTTGACGCCGGGGTGGACCACGGCCAGCTGGTCCGGCCGGGCCGCGTAGAACCGGGCCAGCTCGGCGGCCTCCTCCGTGGTGTTGGCGATCAGCCGGTCGGCCGCCTCCACCACCTGGGTCTCGCCGATCACCCTGGCCGCCGGCTCGGGGGTGTCCCCCTCGGCCAGCGCGGCGTTCTTCACCTTGGCCATGGTGTGCATGGTGTGCACCAGCGGCACGCCCCAGCGCTGGGCGGCCAGCCAGCCGACCTGCCCGGAGAGCCAGTAGTGCGAGTGCACGAGGTCGTAGTGACCGGGGCGGTGTCCGGCCTCGGTGCGGAGCACGCCGTGGGTGAAGGCGCAGAGCTGGGCCGGCAGGTCCTCCTTCACCAGCCCCTCGTACGGACCGGCCGTGACGTGCCGGACCAGCACCCCGGGGGCCAGCTCGACGGTCGGCGCGTCGTCCGAGCAGATCGACCGGGTGAAGACCTCGACCTCGATGTTGAGCTCGGCGAGACGCTTGGCCAGCTCCACGATGTAGACGTTCATGCCGCCCGCGTCACCGGTGCCGGGCTGGTGCAGCGGCGACGTGTGGACGCTGAGCATCGCTATCCGGCGCGGCCGACGCTGCCGGCCCTGGACGAGCGACTGGAGCCGGCCGCGCGCGGGCGGGGCCGGCTGGGCACGGCGAACCGAACGGACGGGGTGCTGGATCACCTGGCTGAAGCCTCCTCTGTGCTGCCCGTCTCTGCAGCCTGCTTGCCTGCTTGCCTGCTGTCCGGCGTGTGTGCTTCCGCGCACGCCGCACCGCCGCGACACCTGCTGCGGCGCGGCTGCGTGCCGGCCCCGTCCGGACACACATCACCACCAGTGTGCCAACCACGTGGTCACCGACCGGCATTCCCGTCTCGCTGCACGAGATGGCCGACGGGACGACGGGCGCACCGGAGCGGCCCGGCGGGGGCGGGCGGCCCGGGGTGCGCCGGGCGGCCCGGCCGCGGCCCCGGCCCGCCCGGACGGGCCACGTACGCTGTGGGGCATGGCCGCCTCCTCCTTCGACTCCGTCACCGCGCCCGCCCGCGCACGGGCGGGGCGGCCGGTGGGCACCGTGACGCGCGGCACCACCAACACCAACCGGCTGCGGCGGATGGACCGCTGGATCGCCCACGCCCTCGGGCCCGCGCTGCGCTCCGCCGGCCGCCCGCCGGTGGCCGTGGACCTCGGGTACGGGGCGGCGCCCTGGACGGCGGTCGAACTGTCCGGACGGCTGCGCGCCGTCCGGCCGGACGTCCGGGTGGTCGGGATCGAGATCGAACCGGACCGGGTGGCCGCCGCCCTTCCGTACGCGGAACCGCCGCTGCTGACGTTCCGCCGCGGCGGTTTCGAGGTGCCGCTGGACGGCGGCGAACCGGCCCTGCTGATCCGGGCCGCCAACGTGCTGCGCCAGTACGACGAGTCGGCGGTGGCCGGGGTCTGGGAGCGGTTGTGCGCCCGGCTGACGCCGGACGGGCTGCTGGTGGAGGGGACGTGCGACGAGATCGGCCGCCGGCACGTCTGGGTGGCACTCGGCCCGGAGGGGCCCCGCACGGTGACCTTCGCGGCCCGGCTGGGCGGCCTCGGCCAGCCGTCCGACCTGGCCGAACGGCTGCCGAAGGCGCTGATCCACCACAACGTGCCGGGCCGCCCGGTGCACGCCTTCCTCCGGGACTTCGACCGCGCCTGGGCGGCCGCCGCGCCGTACGGGGCGTTCGGCGCGCGGCAGCGGTGGGTGGCCGCCTGCACCGCGCTAGCGGGCGGCTGGCCGCTGGTGGACGCGCGCGGGCGGTGGCGGCAGGGCGAGGTCACGCTGCCCTGGGCGGCGCTGGCGCCGTAGCGCGCCCACCGGGGCCGCCTTCCGGGGAGTCGCCCCGGGGGTCCGCCCGGGCGGGCCCGGCGGAGGGGGTTCGCCGGGGCGGTCCACCGGAGAGGGCCCGTCGGGGCCGGGCGGCGGTGAGCGAGTCGGCGGATTCACTCGAACGAGTTATCGAATATCTCTGGCGTGTTGACGCCCCGTCACGCCACCATGGGGGCACCCGGGCGGGACCTCACTCCCTCCCCGTCGACCCCAGCTCCCGTCCGACGCCCTCGAACACCTCGTACGTCTCCCTCCCGAACAGCACGAACCGCGCCTCCTCCAGTCCGCCGCCGAACCCCGGGTCCGCCGTCACCTCCGCGACGGTGCCGAGCGCGATCCTGGCCGCGTCCGCCGGCGGCCACCCGTACACCCCGGCCGACACGGCCGGAAAGGCCACCGTGCGCGCGCCGAGCTCCACCGCCACCCGGAGCGACTCGCGGTAGCAGGAGGCCAGCAGCTCCGCCCGCTCCCCGTACTCCTCCACGAGATAGACCGGCCCCACGGTGTGGATCACCCAGCGGGCCGGCAGGTCACCGGCCGTCGTCGCCACCGCCTGCCCGGTGCGCAGCCCCCGGCCGTACTGCGAGGCCCGCAGCCTGCGGCACTCCTCCAGGATCTGCGGTCCGCCCTTGCGGTGGATCGCGCCGTCCACGCCACCGCCGCCCAGCAGAGAGGAGTTGGCGGCGTTCACCACCGCGTCCACCTGCTGTTCCGTGATGTCACCCTCGACCAGGGTGATGCGCGTCACCATGTCGTCCCCTTTCTCCGGCCCGTCCCCACACCGCCGGTACGGGCCTCCGCCGATGCACCCGCTCCCATCCAACACACCGCCACCGGCGTGGCGATAGCCACAACGGCGCCGGTCGGCCAGAGAAATCCCCGGAGATCACGTTATGGTCGCGAGAAGTTCCCCGCCGCGGGGTGCCAAGCGGGCACTGCGGACGGACGCCGGCCGTTACGCATTCGGGGAAAAGGAGGATCAGCCGATGCCCGCAACGGGAGACGGGCGGGCACCTGGTGCCGCGGACCTGCCGGGCGCCCTGGACAGCGCCCACGCGAGGTGTGCCCGCGACCGGTCCGCCCACGCCGAGCAGTCGGCGGGCCCGCTCACGGCCACCGCGCCGATACCTCACCCCCGGTCCGACGGCGGCGCCTCCACCGCACGGGCCGGATCCTCCCCCGCCGGAGCCACCACCCGGATCCCCACCGGAGCGGCCACCCGGGTCCCGACCGCGCCCGACGGCAGCAGGGGTGCCCGACGCACCGCCGGAACGGCCCCCGGGAAGCCCCCCTCGCCGGTCCGCTCCTCCGTCGCACCGGCCGCCGCCCCGCTCAAGCTGCTGGTCATCGAGGACGACGCCTCCGACGCCGAACTGCTCAAGGCAGCGGTCGCCGACAGCGGTGCCCCCATCGAGATCCACTGGGCCCGTGGCCTCGACCAGGCCGCCGAGCTGCTCGCCCCCGCCCCGTCCGGCAGCCGGCGCAGCCGACCGCGCGGCAACGACTTCAGCTGCGTCCTGCTCGACCTCGACGCCCCCGCCGACCTGCCCCACCCCTCGGACCCGTCCGACGGCCTGGAGGGCCTGCACGAACTGCTCCGCCGGGCCCCGCACACCGCCGTCGTGGTGCTCACCGACGCCGCTGGCGCGGAACTGGGCGCGGCGGCCGTGGCCGCCGGCGCCCAGGACTTCCTGATCAAGAACGAGACGAACGGCCCGCTGCTGGCCCGGGCCCTGCGGTACGCGGTCGAGCGCAAGCGCGCCGACGAGTCCCAGCGCCGCCTGGTCGAGGCCGAACTGCGCGGCCAGGAGAACGCCCGCCTCCAGCGCCACCTGCTGCCCACCCCGCTGCTGGACGGCGCCAACCTCTCCTTCACCCGGCGCTACCGCCCCGGCCGCCGCCGAGCCCTGCTCGGCGGCGACTTCTACGACGCGGTGCGCACCGACGACGGCGCCGTCCACGTGGTGATCGGCGACGTCTGCGGCCACGGGCCCGACGAGGCCGCCCTCGGGGTGGCGCTCCGGATAGCGTGGCGCACCCTGGTCTTCGCCGGGCTCACCGGCGAGGCCCTGCTCAGCACGCTCCAGCACGTGCTGGAGCACGAGCGCCGCAGCGACGAGATCTTCGCGACGCTCTGCATGCTGGTCATCGAACCCGGCGACCCCGGGACGCCCGGCGCCGCCGAGGGCGCCAGGCTCTACCTCGCCGGCCACCCCGCGCCGCTGCTGCTCGGCTCGGACCACACGCCGCTCACCCTGCCGTCCGACCACGCCGGCCCCGCCCTCGGTCTGCTCCCCTGCCACGACGGCCAGGCCGTCTGGCCGTCGCACCGGTTCGAGCTCCCCTCCGGCTGGCGGCTGATGCTCTACACGGACGGACTGATCGAGGGCCGCGTCGGCGCCGGATCCCGCCGCCTCGGCCAGGACGGACTGGCCGACCTGGTCGGCGACCACCAGTCCGCCGGGCTGACCAGGGGCCGGCTGGTCGACAGCGCGATCGCCGAGGTCGAGGAGCTGAACGGCGGCGCGTTGACGGACGACGTCGCGGTGCTGCTGCTGGAACGCAACCCGGTGCAGCTGATCCTGGGCTGAGGCGCCCGCCGTGCACGGACACCCGGACGACGACGAGCCCCGGCCCCTGCGGGTGGACCCGCGGTGGCCGGGGCTCGGACACTCCATGCCGGGCGGCTACCAGGGCCCGTAGGGCCCCATGTTGCGCCGGTCGCCCCGGTCGCCACGGTCGGTCAGCGCCCGGATCGCCGGGCGGACGTCCACCACGTAGACGATCGCCGCGACCAGGCCCGCCAGGGTGAGGAAGCTGGTCAGGAAGTCCGCCCCGAAGAGCAGGTCCAGCCCGAACGCGATGCCGAGGACGGCCAGCCAGAACCCCTTGGTCTTCTTGTCCGCCGCCCGGTAGGAGTCCTCCGGACGGGTCGCCGCGTCGATCAACGCGTACAGCTTGTAGCCCAGGATGGCGACGGCCAGCCACCAGAACGGATTCAGGTAGTCCAAGACCAGGATCTGGCCCACTCCGGCCATCACGGCCTCCTCTGCATCTCGACTGCGGCACCCCTGCCGCCCATCCTGGCACGGTGAGCCACCCGCCAGGGGGTCAACGTCCCCGCATCACCGGGGCGCGCCCCGACCCGGCCCGCCACTGCTCCCGCTCCGCCCTACTCCGCGGACTTGCGGGCGCGGCCGCTCTTCCTGGGGGCGGGCACGTCCTCCTCGACGAGCTCGGCCTCGATCGGCTCGACGTCGATCGGCTCGACGGCCGCCGTCCCGGCCTCGACGGTCGCGTCACCGTCGGCACCGGTCCGGCCGCGGTCGACCACGACCTTGCCGCGCTCGGCCAGCTCGTCGTAGGTCTCCTTGGCCTTCACCGCCAACTCGACGGCGCGGCCCACCTGCTGGAGCGCGAACGTCTGGGCCTTCTCCTGCAGCACCTTGAGGTCGGAGGGCAGGGTGGTGACCGAGCCGGTGACCTTGGCCTGGGCCTCGACCAGCCGGGCCTGGGCCTCGGCCAGCCTGGCGGTGGCCTTCTCCTGCGCGCCCCTGGGGTCCGCCGCGAGCGCCTCCACCTTGCCCGGCACTTCGCGGAGCTTCTCGTAGGCGAAGTCCCCGGCGCCGGCGAGGGCGTAGAGCGGGGTCGGGTCGGTCAGGGTCTTCTTGATGTCGTCCGTGATCGGCATGGCCGGTCCTCCCGTGGTGTTCAGGGCGTCTTGCCCTCGTCCTCGTCGGTACGCTCGTCCGCACGCTCGTCCGCCCCGGGTCGCCCGTCGGCGGCGTTCTCCTTGAGAAAGGCGTCGTAGACCGCGAGCAGCGCCTGCTTCTGCTGCTCGTTGATCAGTGGATCGGCCAGGATCGAGGCCCGCAGCTCCAGCCCCTCACCGCGCCGCTCCTCCAGGATCCCGGCCTGGACGTAGAGCGTCTCCGCCGAGATCCGCAGCGCCTTGGCGATCTGCTGCAGGATCTCCGCGCTCGGCTTGCGCAACCCTCGCTCGATCTGGCTGAGGTACGGATTGGACACGCCGGCGACCTCCGCCAACTGCCGCAGCGAGTACTGCGCGTTCCGCCGCTGCTCGCGGATGTACTCGCCCAGCGAGCCGACGTTCAGTGAGGCCATGCGACCACCCTGCCCCACCATGCTTGCAAATGCAAGCACAGTGCTAGCACCAGCAAACGCACGGTTCCGCCCCGCCGGAGACGACCGGACACCCGGCCGGGCTCCTCGGTGACCCCGCCGCCGAGGAGCCGCCGGTCAGGTCGGGCAGGTCAGGCCGGGAGGCGGACGGGCATCAGGATCGAGAAGGTCCCGGGGTGGCCGGGGGTGCGGATGGCGAGCGGCGCCACGGGGCCGCCGAGTTCGAGGACGAGCTGACCGGGACCGGTCTCCGGGAGGGCCTCCAGGAGGAAGTCCCGGTTGACCGCCACCCGGACGGACTCCGGGACCCGCTCCGCGCCGGGGGCCGCGACGGTGAGCCGGCCGTCGGCGTCGAGCGTGAGGACGGTGACCTCGCAGTCGGCGCCGTGCGGGCCGGACGGCAGGCTGCCGGTGGCCGCGGACCGGACGGCGTCACGGAGTTCGGCGGCGGTCAGGTCCACCCGGTGGACGGGGTCGAGTCGGGCCAGCGCACGGTAGTCGGGGTAGTCGTGGCCGAGGGTGGCCCCCTCGATGCGGTGGCCCCCGGTCTCGACCCGGACGGAGCCGTCGCCGAGCGCCAGTTCCGCCCGCTCGGCACCCGAGCCCAGCAGCGCGCGGACGGCGTCGACCAGGGCGGTGGGGACGATCACGGCGACGGACGCACCGACGGCGGCAGGAACGTCGGGGGCATCGGGGGCGGCAGGGGCGTCGGCCACCCGGTCGGCGGTCACGGGCAGTTCGGCGAGCGCCATCCGGTAGCGGTCGGTGGCGACCAGCCGCAGCAGGCCGCCGTCCAGGTCGAACAGCACGCCCGCCAGGACCGGAAGTTCGGGGTCACTGCCCACAGCGAAGCGGACCGCGTCCAGGGCGTCGGCCAGCTCCCGGGCGGGAACGGTGAAGCGGTGCTCGATCGTGGTGACGGTCATGGGACTCTCCCTCTGGTCGATCAGTCGGCGGATCAGGGAGAGCTCCCGGCGGGCGTCGGCGAGGCCGTCCTCCAGCCGACCGAGGTGCGCGTCGAGCACCCGGTGGGCGACGCCGGCGCCCGAGGCCGCGCCGAGGACGGCCCGGATGTCGGCCAGCGGCAGGCCCACCCGTCGGAGCCGGGCGAGCAGCCGGGCGTCGGCGAGCTGTCCGGGCGCGTACCAGCGGTAGCCGGTCCGGGGATCGACCCAGGCCGGGGCGAGCACGACGGCGCCGTCGTAGAAGCGCAGCGCGCTCACGCTCAGGCCGCTGTCACGGGCCAGCTCACCGATGCTTCGCAGGTCGCTCTCCATGTCGGGGACTCTGGGGGCTCGACCAGGTCGAGGGTCAAGTCGCGGGGGTGGGCAACGCGGCCGGAGGCGTTCCTCCGCCCGCACGTCCGAGGTCCGACGATACCGATGCGGCGCTCGGCGAACCGGCCCCGAACCCCGCCCCAAGGAGGACAGGATCTGACCTAGTCGGCCGATACCTTCAGTACTACCGAAGCGGGAACACCCCACCGACGAGAGGCCTGCCGACCATGCCCACCCTGGTGAACGCCGAGACCGACGAGCGCAACGCCCTCCTCTCCTTCGTCGCCGCGCAGCGCGGCGGCCTGCGCCGGGCCGTCCTCGGACTGACCGAGGAGCAGGCCGCCACCCGGCCGAGCGCCAGCGCCCTCTCGCTGGCCGAGCTGGTCAAGCACGCGGCGATCTGCGAGCGCGAGTGGGTGGTCGGCATCCTGCTGGACCGCGCGGAGGGTCGGCACGACTACCGGGAGAGCTCCTTCGTGCTGACCGAGGGCGAGACCCTGGCCGACTGGCTGGAGCGGTACGCGGAGGTGGCCGCGGAGACCGAGCGGATCATCGAGGAGCTGCCGAACCTGGAGGTGGACGCGCCGCTGCCGGAGGCGCCGTGGTTCCCGGCCGGCTCGCGGCGCACCGCGCGCTGGGTGCTGCTGCACCTGATCGAGGAGACGGCGCGGCACGCCGGGCACGCCGACATCATCCGCGAGTCACTGGACGGCCGGACCGCTTTCGAGCTGGTCGGCGAGGAGATGGCGCAGGTCGGCTGACGGCTTCCACCCGACCGCGACGGCCCGGCCCGGACACCCCGGGCGAGGGCCGTCGCGCCATTGGTTGAACTTTGAACGAAACGGGTCTATGGTGGAGTCATCAAGTTGAAGCCTAAACAACTGGCTTCGAACCCGAGGAGGAGCCATGGGCCTGTTCAACCGCAACAAGACCGCCACCACCGCGACCACCGGCACCGCGACCGCCGTCGTCGACGCGCCCACCGGGCCGGACCTCGGCCACCTCAGCGGCGACTGGGCGATCGACACCACCCACAGCGAGATCGGCTTCTCCGTCCGCCACGCGATGGTCACCAACGTCAAGGGCCGCTTCACCGAGTACGACGGCAAGCTGCACCTGGACGGCACCACGCCGGTCAACTCCAGCGCCGAGCTGGTGATCAAGGTCGCGAGCATCGACACCAACCAGACCCAGCGCGACGAGCACCTCCGCACCGGCGACTTCTTCGCCGCCGAGACCTACCCCGAGATGCGCTTCCGCAGCACCTCCGCCGAGCGGGTGCGCAACGACACCTACCGGATGACCGGCGAGCTCACGATCAAGGACACCACCCGGCCGATCGTCCTGGACCTGGACTTCACCGGCACCGCCACCGACGCCTACGGCGCCGAGCGGGTCGGCTTCGAGGGCTCGGCCGTCCTCGACCGCACCGACTGGGGCCTGACCTACAACGCCGCGCTGGAGACCGGCGGCGTGCTGATCGGCGAGAAGGTCAAGCTCAGCTTCGACATCTCCGCAGTGAAGGCGGCCTGACCCGGCCGACCTCGGCCACGGGCCCTGTGCCCCGCATGCCGCGGGCGCGCCCTTCGGCTCCCCCGGCCGACCGCGCGCCCGCATCCGCCTCACCCCTGCCGACCCCCGAGCGGCAGGGGTGAGGTCGTACTCGGCCACAACAACAGCCGCTTGCAGCGTGATTCCTGTCGGGAGCCCGGTTCGCACACGGATTTGACGGCCGGATCCGGCCACGCCGAGGCACCGCCGGATCCGGCCGCGCCGAGGCACCGCCCGAGTCCGGCCCACCCCGCCCGCCGCGCCCTGCCGCCCGGCTCGGGTCCGCTCGGCGATCAGACGGCCAGCAGCGCGCCGTCCGCCGCGGGCAGCCAGCTGCCCGCCGGCCGAAGCAACCACTGTTCACGCGCGCCGAGTTCGGCCGCGGCCGCACGCAACGCGACCAGCCCGGGGTGCCGCAGGTCCGGGCGGTGCACCAGGCTCACCAGACTGAGCGGCACCGGATCCACCAGCGGCACGTTCACCGCTCCCGGGATCAACGGGCCGCCGACGGTGGTCAGCATCGGATCGCCGTGCCGGGCGAGGTAGCGGGCGGTCTCGTCCACGCCGACCGGCGGGACGTACGGCGCCGCCGGGGTCAGGCCGTGCTCGCGCAGCAGCCGGACTCCGAGATCGGCCCACTCGGTGGTGGCCGGGTTGCCCGCACACACGTCCACCGGATACCCGGCCAGGTCGGCGAGGCGCAGCGTCGGCCGGTCCGCGAGTACGTGCCCGGCCTTCATCATCACCGACACCCGCTCCAACCGGACCGGCACCTGAGCGAGTTGGGCCCGCACCCCGGCCGGCAGGCCGGCGAACCGGCCGAACGAGACGTCCAGCCGGTGGGCGAGCAGCTCGGCCGAGGCCGCCGCGAGACCACCGTGGAAGCGCGCCAGGAGTTCGCCGTCCGGCCGGGCCGCGCGGGCCCGTTCGAGCAACCGGCCGCCGGTGAGGTCGGGTCCGGTGACGTCGCTGTTGAGGTCGAGCAGCAGCGGGCGGTGGGCGGCGCCGCTCAGGATCTCGTCGTGCAGGGCCAGCAGACGGCGTGCCCGGGGCAGCAACCCGAGCCCGGCCGGGGTGAGTTCGACGCTCCGCGTGGTCCGGGTGAACAGCGCGTCGCCGAGCAGCCGCTCCAGCGCGCGCACATCCCGGCTGAGCGCCTGCTGGGCCACGTGCAGGCGCTCGGCGGCCCGGCCGAAGTGCAGCGTCTCGGCGGTCGCCACGAAGCCTCGGAGCAGGCGGGGGTGCAGGTCACGGGACATGGCGGCAGGCTAGCAACGAGGTCGGGCCGGGTCGATCGACAGCATTCTGTTGTCAGTGCGGCGAAACAGGTGTTGGACCACGACCGGTCGCCGGACCGAGGCTGGGTCCCTCCCCCTTCCTCTCCCCGCGGAGTCCCATGCTCGCCTCGTACCGCCGGCTGTTCACCCGGCCCGGCACCGCCGCGTTCACCCTCGCCGGGCTGCTCGGCCGGCTCTCGATGTCGATGACCGGCGTCTCCCTCGTGGTGCTGCTCGCCGACCGGCGCGGTTCGTACGCGCTGGCGGGCACCGTCGCGGCGGCCGGGCTGGCCACCGGGGCGATCGGCATGCCGCTGCTCGGACGGCTGGTCGACCGGTACGGGCAGTCACGGGTGGCGGTGCCGGCCGCCCTGTACAACGCGCTGCCGTTCACCGGACTGCTGCTGCTCGTCCGGTTCGAAGCGCCCGACTGGACGCTCTACGCGTGCTGGGCGGCCTGCGCGGCCGCACCCAATCTGGGCGGCATGGCGCGGGCCCGCTGGGCACACCTGTACCGGGACGACCCGGCCGCACGGCACCTGGCCAACTCCTTCGAACAGGCGCTGGACGAGCTCTGCTTCATGGCCGGACCGGTGCTCGGCATGGTGCTCTGCACCGCGTTCGCGCCGGAGGCCGGGATGCTGACCGCCGGAGCGTTCGGCACCGGCGGCGCCCTGCTCTTCGCGGCCCAGCGGCGCACCGAACCGCCCCTGGCGGAGCGGGCGGCGGGCGAGCGGCACGGCTCGCCGCTCCGGGCGCCGGGGCTGCGGGTGCTGGTGCTGACCTTCCTCGCCACGGGCGTGATCTTCGGCTCGCTGGAACTGACCACCGTCGCGTACGCCGACGCCCTGGGCCGACGGCCGGTGGCCGGGGTACTGCTGGGACTGGTGGCCGCCGGGTCCTGCGTGGCCGGGCTGGCGTTCGGGACCCTCTGCCCGCGCCGGGCACCGGGTGTCCGCTTTCTGTGGGGCGTCGCCGCGATGGCCGGACTGCTGCTCCTGCCGCTGGCCGCCGGGCTCGGCGGGGCCGGGCTCGCACTGCTCGGGGCGGCACTCTTCGTCGCCGGGACGGGCACCGCGCCGACCATGGTCACCGGGATGACCCTCATCCAGGAGCTGCTGCCGCGGAGGCAGTTGAACGAGGCGATGGCGATCGCGGTGTCCGGGATCCTGGTCGGGATCTCGGCCGGCTCCTCGCTGGCGGGCGTGGTCGCGGAGCAGGCCGGACCGGGGGCCGGCTTCTGGCTCCCGGCCGGGGCCGCCTCACTCGCCCTGCTGATCGCCCTGGCCGGGCGGCGCCACCTGGGGGTGGCGGGGGTGGCGGCGACTGCGGACGCCGCTCCGGAGACCGCAGCGGTGACGGCCCCGGAAGCGTCGGAAACGCCGACGGCCTCGGGGAAGTCGGGGGCTTCGAGGGCTTCGGACGAAACTGCCGCGCGTTCCGTCAGTGGTACGTACTAACGTTCGAATCATGACAACGGAGAGCGCCGTCCGGTACGTCCGTGGCGATGCCACGGCTCCCCTGGACCAGGGCGTGAAGGTCATCGCGCACGTGTGCAACGACCTGGGCGGCTGGGGAAGGGGGTTCGTTCTGGCGCTCTCGCGCCGGTGGCCGGAGCCGGAGCGGGCCTTCCGCCGCTGGCACCGGGAGCGCGCGGGGAACGACTTCGGCCTGGGCGCCGTGCAGTTCGTCCGGGTCGACGACTCCCTCTGGGTGGCCAACATGGTGGGACAGCACGGCATCCGCACGGCCCGCTCGACCGCGGTGCCGGTGCGGTACGAGGCGATCGACACGGCGCTGACCGCGCTCGGCGGGCACGCGGCCGGGCTGGGGGCATCGGTCCACATGCCGCGGATCGGGTGCGGGCTGGCCGGCGGCCGGTGGGAGCTGGTGGAGCCGCTGGTGACGGCGCGCCTGACGGACCGGGGGATACCGGTGACGGTCTACGACCGCGACTGACCGGTGGCGGCGTCCGCCCCGGCCGGACGGTCCCCGACCTCGGTCCGGTGCACCCGGGCCGGCCAGGTGTACTCGTACTCGGGCAGCCGGTAGCCGCCGGGGAAGACACCCTCGCCGGTCGCCGTGCGCCGGCCCCCGGCGCGCTCGTAGAACGCGACCGCCCGCGTGTTGGCGGTCAGCACCTCCAGGTAGAGGTCGGCGCCCGGGTGGCGGGTGGCGACGTGGGCGAGCGCCGCGTCCATCAGCTCGCGGCCGATGCCGCCGCCGGTGAGCCCGGGGCGGACGTGCAGGTTGTCGAGCAGCACCCGGCCGTCCGGCTGGGGAACGAGGTAGGCGAACCCGACGACCACGTCGGCCCGTTCGGCGACCAGCAGCTCGGGGGTGACCTCCGGATCGCCGTAGTCGACGGTGAGCCGCAGTGCCCAGATCTCGCGCCGTTCGGCGGCCAGCCCGTCACCGAGCGCCGGCGCCGGGACGATACCGGCGTAGGCGGTCCGCCAGCTGGCGGCGTGCAGCCCGGCCACGGCCTCGGCGTCGCGTCCGGTGCCCCGGCGAATGGTGGTGATCATGTGACGAGCTTGCCACACCCTCCGTGTTGAACATGTTCAATCTCTACCGCTACAGTCACGACATGCTTTTGAACGCGTTCGAAAGACAGGGCGGCGAAGCGACGGCACCGGATGCGCAGGGGGCATCCGGTGCCGCCCGCACCGACACCGCCTGGGACTGACCGATCGGGCTAGGCTCGGGCCCGTGGACGACCTGGCAGCGACGAACGGTACGAACGGGACCAGCGGCACCAGCGGAACGGACGGCACCGAAGGCGCCGGGCCGAACTCCGCGGCGCCGTCGGCCGAGGCACGCGGCAGCCGCGCCCAGCCGAAGACCGACAAGAGCGAGCAGACCCGGGCCCTGATCCTGGAGACGGCCATGCGGCTGTTCCAGGAGCGCGGATACGAGAAGACCACGATGCGGGCGATCGCCACCGAGGCGGGCGTCTCGGTCGGCAACGCGTACTACTACTTCTCGGCGAAGGAATTCCTGATCCAGGGGTTCTACGACCGCATGACGTACGACCACGCCGCGGACGCCAGGAACCGCATGGCCCACACCCGGGAGTTCTCGGAGCGGCTGGAGATCGCGCTGACCTCCTGGCTCGACACGGCCGCCCCGTACCACGAGTTCGCGGCGCAGTTCTTCCGCACCGCCGCCGACCCGACGAGCTCGCTCAGCCCGTTCTCCAACGAGTCCCACCCGGCCCGCGCCACCGCCGTGGCACTGTTCCGCGAGGTGTTGGAGGGCTCCGACCTGGCGCCCAAGCTGGACACCGAGCTGGTGGAGCTGCTGCCCGACGTCCTGTGGCTGCACCTGATGGTCGTGGTGCTCTACTGGGTGTTCGACCGGACGCCCGACACCGAGCGCACCCGGGAGTTCGTCCGGCGGTCGACGCCCATGGCCGCACGCGTCATCAACCTCTCGCGCTACCGGGTGTTCCGCCCGATCGTCCGCGACGCCAAGGGCCTGATCCAGGACTTCATCCTGCCCACCATCGGCAGGACGGCGGTCAAGTAGTCGCCGACGGCCCCGGCAACGGGACCGGCCGGCCCGTACGGGCCGGCCGGTCGCCGACGGATCAGAAGCCGTCGAGGTTCCATGCCAGCAGTGGCGTACGGAGCAGCAGGTCGGCGTCGGCCGCCGCACGGGGCCGCAGCTCGGTGACCAGACCGGCCGCGGCGAGCCGCGGCACCGTCTCGCCGCTCAGGTAGAGCGAGCCCAGCACCGAGGCGTCCATCGCCAGATCGGCCTCGTCGGCGGTCCGGCTGCACCGGCCGGTGCCGTCCGCGCCCACGTCGATCGCCCAGCGGCCGGCCGCGTAGCCGTCGCGGTCCTCCACCTCCAGCACCACCCGGCCCGGCGCGCCGTACGTCCGGGCGTTGAAGGCCGCCTCGACGTCCAGCACCCGCAGCCACATGAAGTCGGCGTTGTCCGCGTACGGGGTGGCCGCGCGCGGGTCGTTCAGCAGGAGCGGCAACGGGTCGTCCGGCCCGATGTTCTCCACCACGACCTTGCGCACCCAGTCCACCGAGACGAGGTAGCGCCAGAGTTCGGCGCCGGCGCCCCGGTCGAGGGCGAAGAGGTCGAGCACGGTGAGGGTGCAGTTCGGGTAGGAGCCGTCCCAGGCGTCGTCGATCTTGTAGACGGCCAGGCCGGTGGCGGTGCCCTCGGCGTCCCGGTGGACGGCGGCGAAGGGCTCCTTCCAGTCGAAGCCCGGCACCTCGATCTCGCCGGTGTAGCGCTTCCACATCACCTCGTCGCGGGCGATCGCACCTGGCTGGGTGAGCCGCCAGCGGTCGTGCAGCTCCGGGCCGAGCTTGCGGAGCTCCGCCATGGTGACGAGGTCGATCCGCCCGCCGGGCACCGTGGGCAACCCGGCCCGCAGGCCGCCCGCGCGCTGCAGGTCGATGTTCCAGCCGTGGCCCCGGGTGGCCGGTCCGAAGCCGAAGCGGCCGTAGATGTTGTACTCGGCGGCGATCAGGATCGCGACCGCCGCGCCGCGCTCGCGCGCCGCCGCGAGGTCCCGGGCCATCATGCCGCTGAGCAGTCCACGCCGGCGGTGGGTGGCGGTCACCGTGACGGCCGTCAGCGCGTTCGCCGTGACGACGGCGCCGCCGGGGACGGTCAGCTCGGTGTCGAAGCTGCGGTAGGTGGCGACGAACCTGCCCGCGTCGACGGCGGTGAGCATCCGGCCCGGCTGCCACTGCCGTCTGCGGTAGTCGGCCGCGCTGCCGATGTGCGGGCGCAGGAAGCCGACGACGAGCGCCCGGTCCCACGGCTCGATCTCGTCCTCGGCGATCGACCGGATCTCGATGCCGCCGATGGTGTCGGTCTGCTCCTCCGGCCGGCTGCCCGGGTCACGGGTCCCACCGTGTGCGTCAATGCCCATTCGCCCACCGTACGGCGGGTTTTCGCCAACGGCATCCGATTTATTCCCCCGGCGGCCGTGGCCCTGCGGGCGGTGCCGGCCTCGGGTCGGGGACGGGCCGGAGGCGGGTCGGAGGCGGGTCGGAGGCGGGTCGGAGGCGGGTCGGAGGCGGGTCGGGGACGGGTCGGCGGCGGGTCGGGGACGGGTGGGCGGGGCCGCGCCGGTCCGTACGCGTGAGACCGACTCACGGAAGACTGGCGCCATGCGAAAACTGATCTACGGCATGAACCTGACCCTGGACGGCTACATCGCCGCGCCCGGCGACGACATCGGCTGGAGCGTGCCGAGCGACGAGCTGTTCCAGTTCTGGTCCGACCAGTTGCAGGCGACCGACCTGACGCTGTACGGGCGCAAGCTGTGGCAGACGATGAGCTCCTACTGGCCGACCGGCGACCGGCGGCCCGACGCCACCCCGGCGGAGATCGAGTTCGCGCGCCGCTGGCGGGACATGTCGAAGGTGGTGTTCTCCTCGACGATCGACAGGGTCGACTGGAACACCCGCCTGGTCACCGGCGACGCGGTCGCCGAGATCACCCGGCTCAAGGCCGAGGAAGGCGGCCCGATGGACATCGGCGGCGCGACGCTCGCCGGGGCGGCCGTGCGGGCCGGGCTGATTGACGAGTACGTGCTGGCCACCGCGCCGGTCCTGGTGGGCGGCGGCACGCCGTTCTTCACCGCGCTGGACAACTGGGTGAACCTCAACCTGGTGGAGACGCGGACGCTCCCCTGCGGCGTGGTCCTGACCAGGTACGAGACGAGGCGCTGAGCGCCCGTCCCGGGCGACCCGGACCACCGCCCGAACCACCTGAACCGCCCGAACGAGTGAAGCCCTGAACGGCAAGCCTCGTGGCAGTGGCACTTCTGCCGTCCAACTGCCGAGTGCCGCGAGATTCCGCCGAGGCTTTGGGGACCCTGCATCGGCGGCGAGGGGCCCGGGTCAGGGGCGGGCGTAGAAGTCGGGGGTGCCCATGATCCAGAGGCTGGCCTGCTTGATCCGCGTGCCCGGGCGGGGGGCCTCGATCATCTGGTCGTCGCCGATGTACAGGCCGACGTGGTGGATGTCGGCCGCACGACCGGTGGAGCTCCAGAAGACCAGGTCCCCGGGACGCAGCTGACGGTAGGTGATCGGGGAGGACCGCGCGTACTGGTCGGCGGCGAAGTGGTTGAGCGGCTTGCCGCCCTGACGCCAGGCCATCATGGTCAGCCCCGAGCAGTCGTAGCCGCCCGGCCCCTCGCCGCCCCAGACGTAGGGCAGGCCGATCCTGGACTTCGCGAAGGCCACCGCGGCGGCGGCGCCCTCGGCCGACCAGGGCCGGGCGGGCGGCGGCGGGGCGGCGGCGGGCGCGGGGGGCGCGGCGGTCCCCTTCGCCACCCCGGAGGCCTTCTCGGCAGCGGCCTTCTCGGCGGCCGCCCGATCGGCGGCCGACTTCTCCGCCGCGGCCCGCTCGGCGGCGGCCCGTTCCGCCGCCGCCCGTGCGGACGAGGAACCGTCCGATCCGAAGGATCAGAAGTCCATGTCACCGCCCGG
>NZ_JBEXNT010000112.1:0-32760 GCF_040611255.1 Kitasatospora sp. NPDC002965
GTCCAGGCCCTGCCCCCCGACCGTGCACTCCTCCAGCTCTCCGGAGCCGTCCGATACTTCGGCCTCCCCCCGGCCGACCTCGCCGACCTCCTCCACCCGACCGGCTACGAGGACGTCGACGACGAGGACGACCGCGGCGGCAAGCGCGCGCCGCTGCTGATCGCCTTCGCCCTGCTCTTCGTCCTGGCGCTGGGCGGCGGCATCCTCTGGGCCATCAGGGACGACGGTTCCACGACCGACCGGGCCGCCCCGTCCCCGACCTCCGCCACCGCCGACAGCGCCGCCCCGTCCGGGGCCCCCCAGCCGGCCCCGGCGCCCACCGGCGGCACCGGCGCACCGACCCCGACCGACACCCCCTCGGCGAGCGCGAGCGCGACCCCCAGCCCGACCGCCGGGGGCGGCCCGAACGCCCAGCCGCAGGCCAAGGCGCTGGACGAGCTGCTGACCCAGGGCGAGGGCGCGAAGGCGCCGATCGGCAGTGCGGTCGCGAAGGTGAGCAGCTGCCCGTCCAAGCCCGACATCGACGCCGCCGCCCAGGTGTTCGACAACGGCGCCAAGCAGCGCGACCAACTCCTCACCAAGCTGGCCGCGTTGAGCTTCACCGACCTGCCCGGCGGCGCGGAGGCGGTGCAGTCGCTGACGTCCGCGTGGCAGCTGTCCGCGGACGTCGACCGGGCGTACGCGAGCTGGGCCCGGGCGGTCGCCACCCAGGGCTGCTCGGGCACGGCCCCGAACACCGCCGACAAGAAGCGCGCGGACGAGCTCAACCCGCGGGCCACCCAGGCGAAGAAGGACTTCGTGGCGAAGTGGAAGACGATCGCCGACCAGTTCGGCCTGACCGTCCGGACCCAGGACCGGATCTGAACCACCCCGTACGGCACAGGAACAGGACCAGAACCACCCGTGACCCGCACCACCCCCGGCCCGTCCGGCCCCACCGACCCGGCTCCGCCCACCGACCCGTCCGACGCGGCCGGACCGGCTCGACCGGCTGAACCGGCTCAACCGGCCGCGCAGACCGGGCAGACCGGGCCCCGCAGGCGCTCCGCCCTGCTGCGCACCGTCACCGTGATCGGTGTCCTGGGCCCCCTCGGTCTGGCCGGCTGGCTGGGCTGGCAGGCGGTCGGCTCCCCCGACCGCGGCACGCACGCCTCGGCCCCGACCGCCCCGGTGACCGCCGCCCCGGCACCGGCCGGCGCCGTACCACCCGCTCCCGAGGCGTCCGGCGCCACTCCGTTCGCCCCGGCGACGGGCGCCCCCGCGACGACCCCGGCCACCACCGACGCCCCGGCGACGGCCCCGGCCACCACCGGCACGCCCCCGACCGCCCCGGGCGCCCCCACCGCCCCCGCGGCGGGCGCCGCCCCCGCCTCCTCCACCGCCCTCGCCGGCCGCACCGTCCTGCTCGACCCCGGCCACAACTCCGGCAACTTCTCGCACACCGCCGAGATCAACCGGCAGGTCGACATCGGCAACGCCCGCAAGGAGTGCGACACCACCGGCACCTCCACCAACGCCGGCTACACCGAGGCCGAGTACTCCCTCGACGTGGTCCGCCGGGCGCGTGCGATCCTCGCCGCACGGGGTGCGACGGTGGTGCTGGTCCACGACGGCGACCGCCCGTGGGGACCGTGCATCGACGAGCGCGCCAGGGCCGGCACCACCGCCCACGCCGACGCGGCCGTCTCGGTGCACGGCGACGGCGGCCCGGCGAGCGGCAGCGGGTTCCACGTGATCATGCCCGCCAAGGTGGTCGCCGGCCGGGCGGACACCTCGGCGATCGTCGCCCCCTCGCACCGGCTCGGCCTCCTGCTGCGCGACGGCTTCCGCGCCGCCACCGGCGAGCCCTACGCCGACTACACGGCGAGTCAGGGGCTGGACACCCGTTCGGATCTCGGAGGGCTCAATCTGTCGACCGTACCCAAGGTGTTCATCGAGTGCGGTAACATGCGCAACCCGACGGACGCCCGTCGAATGACGGACCCTCAGTGGCGCCAGCAGGCCGCCCAGGGGATCGCCGACGCGTTGACGACGTTTCTGACCACCCGGTAGGCGACGCCGCGAACAGCGCGGCGGCGACCCGGCAGGCAGCTCCCCGAGAACGCGCCGTGGAGCACACTGTGAGGTACGCCGCACAACAGGCGTCCTGAGGAGTCGACAGCCGGTGGGCGGGCCGGTGGACGGCAGGGGTCGGAACCGCGCAGTTTGCAACGACTTCGCCCCATTCCCGAGCCCGCCGTGCACCCGCCGGGCGGTTGGCCCTAGGCTTCTGGTCCGTTCGGGGTTTTCCGGCCGGTCAGCCGACCGCGTCGGGCACCGACACGAAACCCGCCGACCACGACACACCAACGAGGGGAACGTTAGTGAATCTGCGCGCTCTCACCAAGGGAGACGCCGCCGTCGCAGGTGCGGCCGTCCTGCTCTTCATCGCATCCTTCCTGCCCTACTGGACCGTCGAGTGCAAGGGCAAGTACTGCGGCGACACCTCGACGAACGCCTGGGACAGCGTCCTGTTCCCCGTCCTGCCCTCGGTCTTCCTGCTCGGCCTCGTGGCCGCCGCCCTGATCCTGGTGCAGCGCTTCCAGGGCCAGGCCGCCGCCAACCGCCAGATCCTCGGCCTGCGGCTGGACCAGTGGGGCATCGCCTTCTCGGTGGCGGCGCTCTGGGCTGCGCTCTGGTCCCTCGGTGGCGGCCTGGAGGGCATCGGCCACGGCTTCGGTGCCTGGCTCGCCGTCATCGCGCTGATCGTGCTGGCCGGCGCGGCCGCCGGGGGTCAGCTGATCCCGGTGCTCAAGACCCCGCTGGTCAGCGACAAGCCGGCCGTGCAGCCCTACCCGGGCGGCGGCTACCCGGCCCCGCAGGCGGGCCAGCCCGGCCAGCCGGTCGGCCACTACGGCTACCCGGGCCCCGGCCAGGACCCGAACCAGGCGCAGGCCCCGGCGTTCGGCGGCCAGCCCGGCGGCTACGGCTACCCGGCCGCGCAGGCGGGCCAGCCCGGCCAGCCGCTTCCGGGCCAGTCCCAGGCCGGTCAGCCGCAGGACCTCGCCGCCCAGCACGCGGCGCAGACCGAGCAGGCCCGGCCGGCGCAGGCCGCCGCCCAGCAGGCGCCCGCGTCCGACTTCGCGCCGTTCTGGTTCGCCGTCCCGGCGCCGCGCCAGCTGGCCCCGAAGGACAACCCGGTCGGCGCTCCGGTCGGCGACCTCGTCCCGGGCACCTGGTACCTGGCGGTCGAGCAGCGCGGCACCGCGCTGGTCGCCCAGCTCCAGGACGGGACCCAGGGCCTGCTGGTCGACACCGCCGGCATCCAGCGCGGCTGACCCGGCCGCACGCCCCGCGTGCGACACGGGAACACCACGCACGACACCGAAAGGGGCGGGACCGGCGCGATCCGGTCCCGCCCCTTCGGCATGTCGTCGGTCCGAGCACCGGCCGGGCCCCGGCCCGACCCAGGCCCCCCTGCCCAGGCCCCCCGACCCCGGCCCCGGCCCCGAGGGGCTCAGGGCTCAGCAGCAGTCCTGGACCACCAACCCGGTCGGCAGGTCGTCGCCACCGAACACCGCCACCGTCGCCGGGTCCCCGCCCAGCGCCGCGACCGTCAGCAGCAGCGCGCCCGCCGTCCAGGTGGTGCGCTCCTCCGGCCAGATCGCGTCGTCCTCGAAGACGTACCCGGTCCAGTACGAGCCGTCGGTGTGCCGCAGGTGCTTCTGGATCCAGCGCAGGATGTCCACCGCGCGGTCGGACTCGCCGATCGCCCAGAGGGCCATGGCCAGTTCGGCACTCTCGCCGCCGGTCACCCAGGGGCGGTCGCTGACGCAGCGCACGCCGAGGCCAGGCACGACGAACCGGTCCCAGTCCCGCTCGATCCGCTCCAGCGCGGCCGGGCCGCGCAGCGCGGTGCCGAGGACGGGGTAGTACCAGTCCATCGAGTAGCGGTCCTTGTCGAGGAACCGCTCGGGGTGGTGGGAGATGGCGTGCCGGAGCCGGCCGGCCGCGAGCTCCCAGTCGGGCTGCGGCTCCTCCAGGTAGTCGGCGACGGCCAGCCCGCAGCGGAGCGCGTGCAGGATGCTGGACGAACCGGTGAGCAGCGCCTCGCCTGCGGCCTCACCGTGCTCGTCGAGCCGCCAGGAGATCGGGCCGCCGGGAAGCCGCCGGGCGACGATGAAGTCGAGGGCCCGCCGGACGGTGGGCCAGATCCAGTCCAGGAAGGCGTCGTCACCGGTGGAGAGGTGGTGGTGCCAGACGCCGACGGCCACGTAGGCGCAGAAGTTGGTCTCCTTGGCGGCGTTGCACACCTCCCCGTCCGCGAAGCCGCCGGTGGCGGTCTCCGCACCCCCGGCGCCGCCCGTACCCCCGGCGCCCTGGCCGTACGCGTAGGCGGCGTACCAGGAGCCGTCCGGGTTCTGGCGGGCGGCCAGCCAGCGGTAGGCGGCCTCGGCGGCGGCGTGCTCGCCCGCGGTGTCCAGGGCCATCGCGGCCTCGGTGTGGTCCCACGGGTCGAGGTGGTGACCGGTGAACCACGGTATGGCGCCGTCGGGTTGCTGCTCGGCGAGGATGCTGCGGACGGTGCCGGCGGCCTGCTCGGCGTCGAGCACGCCGTCGAGCAGCAGGACCTCGGGGACGGCGGCGGTCACTCCGAGCCGCCCGCCGCGCCCGCGCCCGCGCCCGTGTCCGTGTTCGCGCCCGCAGCGGCGGAGGCGGTCACGCCGGACCGGCGGGGCTTGGAGGCGTAGGCGACGAAGCTCTTGCCGATGACCGGGTTGAGCGCCCGCTCGGCGGCCTTGGTGAGGGTGCTGATCACCGGGGTGCCGACGATGTCCCAGACCAGCAGCTGGTGGTAGGCCTTGACCGGCAGCGCCTTGTCGTTGCCCACGCCGACCGCGCACTTGATCCACCAGTACGGCGAGTGCAGCGCGTGCGCGTGGTGGGTCCCGTACGGCTCCAGGCCGGCGTCCTTGAGCCTGCCGAGCAGTTCGTCGCCCCGGTAGATCCGGATGTGGCCGCCCTCGACCTCGTGGTACTCGTCGGACAGCGCCCAGCAGATCTTCTCGGGGAGCCAGCGCGGCACCGTGACGGCAAGCAGACCGCCGGGCTTGAGCACCCGGAACATCTCGTTGAGCACGCCCTTGTCGTCCGGGATGTGCTCCATCACCTCGGAGATGATGATCTTGTCGAAGTACTCGTCCTCGAAGGGCAGGGCCAGCGCGTTGCCCTCCATCGCGACCGCGGACGCGCCCTCGGGGGCCTCGCCGGCCTGCTCCATGGCGGCGAACCACTTCCTGACCTCGGCGATCTCCTCGGCGTTCTGGTCGAGGGCGATCACGTTGGCACCGCGCCGGTAGCACTCGAACGCATGCCGCCCCCCGCCGCAGCCCAGGTCGAGCACCCGGTCGCCGGGGGCGAGCGGGAAGCGCGAGAAATCAACGGTCAGCACTGCGGGCTCCCATTCCTTGGTAGGAAACGTTTCTGACGCCGAGTCAGAGATATCGCGTTGCACGAACCGGGCGGCCGTCGGGCGAACCCGCCGGCCGATCGGCCCACCCCCGAACCGGCCCACCCCCGAACCGGCCCACCCCCGAACCGGCTCACCGACGGAGACCGACCCGCCGCCGGACCGACGGCCCGGCGGACCCGCCCGACGGCCGCCCGTCAGGCGACGTAGCGCCAGCCCGGACCGGACCGGGCGTTCCGGCCGGCCCCGGTGGCGATGGCCGCCCGGTAACCCTCGACGGTCAGCTCGGCGGCGCGCTCCCAGGTGAACCGTGCGAGCACCCGCTCGCGTCCGGCCGCACCGAGCGAGGCGCGCAGCGCCGGATCGTCCAGCAGCCGCCCGAGCGCCGCCGCCAGCGCGCCCGCGTCGCCCGGCGGCACCGCGAGGCAGGTCTCGCCGTCCGGGCCGGCCACCTCGGGGATCGCCCCGCCCGTGGTCGCGACCAGCGGCGTGCCGGTGGCCATCGCCTCGGCGGCGGGCAGCGAGAAGCCCTCGTACAGCGACGGCACGCAGGCCACCTCGGCCGAGCGGTAGAGGTCGACCAGCTCCCGGTCGGTCAGGCCGTGCCGGAACTCGATGTGCCGCTCCAGCCCGAACCGGCGCACCGCCTCGGCGATCGGCCCGTCCCCCTTCTGCGGCTTGCCGACCACGACCAGGTGCGCGTCCCGCTCGGTGCGGACCTTGCCCAGCGCCTCGACCAGGTGCACCAGGCCCTTCAGCGGCACGTCGGCGCTGGAGGTGGTGACGATCCGCCCGGGCACCCGGTCCACCGTCGCCGACGGGGACCAGAGGCGGGTGTCGGCGCCGATCGGCACCACCGAGACGGCGCCCGGCGCGGCACCCAGGTGCTCGGCGATCTCACGCTTCGAGGTGCCGGAGACGGTGATGATGTGGTCCAGCCTGGCGGCGACCCGGCGCTGCATCCGGGTGAAGGCGTACCAGCGGCGCAGCGACAGCCGCCTGATCCTGCTGGTCGCCGCCTCCAGCTCGACCCGTCGGTCGACGGTGATCGGGTGGTGGATCGTGGTGACCAGCGGGAAGCCGTGCCGGGCCAGCCCGAGCAGGCCGTAGCCGAGCGTCTGGTTGTCGTGCACGACGTCGTAGCGGCCGCGGTGCCGGGCCAGGTACTGGCGGGCGCGCAGCGAGAAGGTCAGCGGCTCGGGGAACCCGCCGGTGCGCATGGTGGCGTACTCCAGGAGGTCCACCGGCCCCCGGTACTCGTCCAGCGCCGGGGTGCGGAACGGGTCGTCCGTCCGGTACAGGTCCAGGCTGGGCAGCTCGACCAGGCGGACCGAACCGGGCCCCTCGACCTCGTCCAGCACGGGGTACGGCTGGGCGCCGATCACGTCGACGTGGTGGCCGAGGCGGGCCAGTTCGCGGGACAGGTGCCGCACGTACACGCCCTGGCCGCCGCAGAACGGGTCGCCCCGGTACGAGAGCAGGGCAATCCGCAGCGGTTGCGCGGTCATCGTCGGCCCTCGTCTCTGCTGCTGTCGGTGCTGCCGGTCGCTAAAGTAGATCAGGTTTCAGTGTGGTGTGGAGTTCGCCGGAAACCAGGTGAACAATGAGAGACCTCGAAGATACCGGCCCGTAGCTTCCACTCAGAAGCCAGGGCTGGTGATTCACGCCACGCCCGAGCACCATGCCCGAGCAGCCCGCCCGAACAGTCGCCCGAGCGGCCGTGGAAGCGGACGCCCGGGCACTGCCCGGACACCGCCCGGAGCCGCCGGGCACCGCCGGAGCAGCCCGTCACTCTCGCGCCCCGGGAGCCCCCTTGCCGTCGTCCGCCATGCCTCCGCCCACGTCCACCGCCCCCGCCGCCCCCGCCCTGCCGACCGTCACGCCACCCGGTGCGCCGCCTGCCGCACCGGTCTCCGACGTGCCCGCGACCGCCGTCGGCCCGACACCGCCGCTCACCGCCCGGCAGGCCGAACGGCGCCGCCGGATCCTGCGCACCGCGACCGCGCTGGCGGCCCGCGGCGGGTACGAGGCGGTCCAGATGCGGGAGGTCGCGGAGGGCGCCCAGGTGGCGCTCGGCACGCTGTACCGGTACTTCCCGTCCAAGGTGCACCTGCTGGTGGCGGTCATGCTGGAGCAGTTGCGCGGCCTCCAGGAGCAGGTCCGACGGCACCCGCCGGCCGAGCGCGAACCCGCCCCGCGAGTCGCCGAGGCGCTCACCCGGGCGTTCCACGCCCTCCAGCGCGAACCGCTGCTCGCCGAGGCCATGGTCCGCGCGCTCTCCTTCGCCGACCGCTCCGTGAGCGCCGAGGTCGACCAGGTCTCGGTCGCCACCGGCCGGCTGATCCTGGATGCCATCGGCCAGTCCGAACCACCGACCGAGGCCCAGCGCGCGGCCGTCCGGGTGATCGAGCACACCTGGCACGCCGCGCTCGTCGCCTGGCTCTCCGGCCGCGCCTCGATCGCCGAGGTCCGCGCCGACCTGCACACGGCGGCCCGGCTGCTCACCCTGCCCTGAGGGCTCGGCGCCCCGTCCCGGGGCGGCCCCCGCTCCACCCGCCCCCTCCGCCCTCGCCCCCGCCGCACACCCTCCCTTCACGCTCCCCCTCCGCCGCCTCCTCGTTCTCCGCCCGCTCTCCCCCACGCCCCCTCCACCCCCTCCAGGACTGGAACGTGTTCTCGCCCCGCCCGATCCACCCCGCCCGGCGCGGCGGCTAAAGTCGGCATGCAGGACAATTCCATCCCGTTTCTCCTCCGGGGAAAGCCGGTGCGAATCCGGCACTGACCCCGCAACCGTGAGCCCGGCACCACGCCTGCCGGGCGAGTCGGAGCGCCCGGGGAGAGGCGAGCGGCCCAGCCGGGCGGACCACCGCCGGGCACCGTCGAGGGCTACGGAACGGCCTGTCCAGGCCGACACCGCTCACCGAAAGGCACACCTCCCACCATGCTCACCGCCGCCCGCCTGGGCGCTGCCGCCCTGACCGCCGCGCTGCTCACCGGCACCGCCGCCGCCCCGGCGCTCGCCGACACCCCCACCCCCGGCGCCGGTGCCACCGCGCTCCCCGAGGGCCTGTACGGCAAGGGCGACCCGACCTACGACGCGGTGTGGCGGCAGTCGCTCTCGCTCACCGCGCTCGCCGCCGCGAAGGTGACCCCGGCCGACTCCGCCGTCTCCTGGCTCACCGGCCGGCAGTGCGCCGACGGCGGCTGGCTCTCCTACCGGGCCGACGTCTCGGCCGCCTGCGACCCCACGCAGGCGGACAGCAACGCGACCGCCGCGGCGATCCAGGCGCTGGTCGCCCTCGGCGGGCACCAGGACGCCGTCGACAAGGGCGTCCAGTGGCTCAAGGCCAACCAGAACGCGGACGGCACCTGGGCCTACAACCCCGGCAACCCCGGGGACGCCAACTCCACCGGCCTCGCCGTGAACGCCCTGTTCGCCGCCAAGGCCGACCCGGCCGGGGTCGCCAAGGCCGGCAAGAACGCCTTCGACGGACTGGCGACCTTCCAGCTCGGCTGCGCCGCCCCCGCCGACCAGCGCGGCGCCTTCGTCTACCAGGCCGCCCCGGACGCCGCGGGCGAGGCGAACGCCCTGGCCACCGGCCAGACCTCGCTCGCCGCGGCCGGCGGGAAGCTCCCGGTCACCAACACCAACCGGACCGACGCCGCCCCCAAGCCCCTCACCTGCACCGACGGCGCCACGGCCGCGCCCGTGCCGCGCGCCGACTCGGGCGAGGCGGTGGCCGCCTACCTGACCGCGCAGCTCGCGTCCGACGGGCAGCACCTGATGCTGAAGCTGGCCGGCGCGACGCCGACCCCCGACTACACCGCCACCGCCTGGGCGGTGCTCGGCCTGGTCCAGGGCGGGCACCCGCAGCAGGCCGCCGGTGCGGTGGACTGGCTGGCGAAGGAGGGCGGCACCTGGACCAAGGGCGGCACCGACGCCGCCGCCACCGCCACGCTGCTGCTGGTCGCGCAGGCGGCGCAGCGCGACCCGGCGACGTTCGGCGGGAGCGACCTGGTCGCCCAGCTGACCGCCCTCGGCCCGGCTCCCAAGGCCGTCGCCGCGAACGGGTCGCCCACCGCGTCCGCGTCGGAGACCGCGAAGAAGGACGACGGCGGCGGCCTCAGCACGTACTGGGTGCTCGGCATCGGCCTGCTCATCGGCATCGGCGGCGGCCTGCTGCTGAGCCTCCAGCGCAAGCGCGGCGCCAGGCCGTGACCGACCCCGCCCCGTTGGCCGGCCACCCCCGGGTGGCCGGCTCCTCCCCGTCGCCGGGTGCGCCCGGCTCGGGTGCGCCCGGCGACGGGGGCGGCCCCGCTGCCGGGCTCTCGGCCGCCGAGCGACGACGGCAGTGCTGGCGGCGGGTGGCGCCCGCGGCCGTCCGGTTCCTCGCCGGGCTGGTCACCGGGGTGCTGATCCTGCTGGTGCTCGGAGCGGCTCCCGCTCAGGCGGCCGGGTACCGGTACTGGTCGTTCTGGAAGTGGTCCGGCAGCGGTTGGGCCTACCAGCAGCAGGGGCCCGCCGTGCACGTCCCACCGGACGGCGCCGTCGAGGGCTGGCGGTTCGCCGTCAGCCCGGACGGCGGCCAGGAGGCCGCGCGACCCGGCACCCCGGGGGACTTCGCGGCCGTCTGCGGGGCGACCCCGGAACAGAGCGGGCGCAAGCGGGTCGCCGTAGTGCTGGACTTCGGCGACCCCGCCGACGCACCCGCCCGCGAGACCCCGCCCGAACCGCGCACCGCCTGCGCCGTCGTCAGCGCCCGGGCCACCTCGGCGGAGGTGCTGGCCACCGTCGCACCGCCGCTGCGGTACGACGGCAACGGGCTGCTCTGCGCCATCGCCGGCTACCCGCGGACCGGCTGCGGCGAGCAGCTCGGCAACGCCGACCGGCCGGCCGCCGCCGGCACCACGCCGGTCGGCGGGTCCGGGAACGCAGCCGGAAGCGGCTCCGGGACCGACTCGCACGACGACGCCTCGTCCGGCATCGGCGGCCCCGACCTCGGCGTGATCGCCGGCGTCGCCCTCATCGCCCTCCTCGTGGCGGGCGCCGTCCACCAGACGCGCCGCCGCCGATGAGGACGACGGCCGTCCGCGCACCGGGTCACCGCCGCCCCGCCCCGTAGACCGACCGACGTCCGTCGACCGGACCGGACCGACCCGCCCGGAAGGTCCCACCCCGCCCCGCCCCGGCTCCCCCGACCCCCGCTCCCCAGGACCCCACCGTGCCCCCACCCCGTGCCGCCCGCCGCCGACCGGCGCCAGGCCCCCGCCAACTGCACCCCGGGGCCTGGTGGCTGTGGGCACTCGGCCTGGGCGCCGCCGCCACCCGGACCACCAACCCCCTCCTCCTGCTCCTCCTCGCCGCCGTCGCCGGCTACGTGGTCGCCGCCCGCCGCACCGACGCGCCGTGGTCGCGCTCCTACGGCACGTTCCTCCGCCTCGGCCTCCTCGTGCTCGGCATCCGCCTCGTCTTCGCCGTCCTCCTCGGTTCGCCGGTCCCCGGCACCCACGTCCTGTTCACCCTCCCCGAAGTGCCCCTTCCCGCCTGGGCGCAGGGGGTGCGGATCGGCGGCCGGGTCACCGCCGAGGGGCTCCTCGCCGCGCTGTACGACGGGCTCCGGCTGGCCACCCTGCTGGTGTGCGTCGGCGCCGCCAACGCCCTGGCCAGCCCGGCCCGTCTGCTGCGCACCCTCCCCGGTGCGCTCTACGAGGCGGGCGTGGCCGTCGTGGTGGCGATGACCTTCGCGCCGAACCTGGTCGCCGACATCCAACGACTGCGCGCCGCCCGCCGTCTGCGCGGGCGCAGCGACCGCGGGGTCGCCGCCGTCCTGAGCGTCGGACTGCCCGTCCTCGAAGGGGCGTTGGAGCGTTCGGTGGCGCTGGCCGCCGCGATGGACACCCGCGGGTTCGGCCGCACCGCCGACGTTCCGCGCCGGCTGGCCCGGGCCACCGCCGCACTCACCCTGGCCGGGCTGCTCGGCATCTGCCTCGCCGCGTACGGCCTGCTGACGGCGGGCGGCGCCGGCTGGGCGGTGCCCGTGCTCCTCCTCGGCCTGGCCGCCGCCTTCACCGGACTCCTGCTGGGCAGCCGGCGCTCCGTCCGGACCCGCTACCGCCCGGACCCGTGGGCGCTGCCCGAGTGGCTGACCGCCGGATCGGGCACGGCCGTGGCCGCGTTGACGACGTGGCTCGCCGCCGGCTACCCGGCCGCCTTCGCACCCACCGTGGTGCCGCCGACCGTCCCCGTCCTGCCGCTGACCGCCGTCCTGGCCGTCCTGGTCGGTCTGGTGCCGGCGTTCGTCACCCCGGTGCCGCGCCCCACCACGGCGACCGGCCCGGCCGGCGCGGACACCGGCCCGCCGCCGGATCCCGGACCGGACACCGGGGCCCGCACCGGCACCGGCACCGGCACCCGCACCGGCACCGGCACCGGCACCGGCACCGACCCGAACGACGCACCGACCCCGCCCCGGAGGGCCTCGTGATCACCTTCGAGCAGGTCACCGTCCAGTACTCCGACACCGACGCGCCCGCGCTCAGCGGCGTCGACCTGACCGTTCCCGAGGGCGAACTCTGCCTTCTGGTGGGCCCGTCGGGTTCCGGCAAGTCCACCCTGCTGGGTGCGGTCAGCGGCCTCGTCCCGCACTTCACCGGCGGCGTGCTGCACGGCCGGGTCACCGTCGGCGGGCGCGACACCCGCGAGCACCGCCCCCGCGAACTCGCCGACCTGGTCGGCACCGTGGGCCAGGACCCGCTGGCGCACTTCGTCACCGACACCGTCGAGGACGAACTCGCCTACGGCATGGAGTCGCTGGGCCTCCCTCCGGACGTGATGCGGCGGCGCGTCGAGGAGACCCTCGACCTGCTCGGCCTCGCCGGCCTGCGCGACCGGGCGCTCACCTCGCTCTCCGGCGGCCAGCAACAACGCGTCGCCATCGGCTCGGTGCTCACCGTCCACCCGCGCGTCCTGGTCCTCGACGAGCCCACCTCCGCCCTGGACCCGAGCGCCGCCGAGGAGGTACTGGCCGTGCTCCAGCGGCTGGTCCACGACCTGGGCACCACCGTGCTGATGGCCGAGCACCGGCTGGAGCGCGTGGTCCAGTACGCCGACCAGGTCCTGTTGCTGACCCCCGGCGCGCCGCCCGTTCTCGGCGAACCCGCCGAGGTGATGGCGCACTCGCCGGTCCACCCGCCGGTGGTCGGACTCGGCCGGCTGGCCGGCTGGCACCCGCTCCCGCTGTCCGTCCGCGACGCCCGCCGCCGGGCCGCCGGCCTCCGCACCCGCCTGGACGGCCACCACCCCACCGGATCCCCCGCCCCCCTCGGCACGGTCCTGGCCGAGGCCGGCCGCCTGGCCGTCCGTCGCGGCTCCGTCCCGGCGCTGCGCGGCGTCGACCTCACCCTCCACGCGGGCGAGATCACCGCCCTGATGGGGCGCAACGGGGCGGGCAAGTCCACCCTGCTCGGCGCCCTGGTCGGCCTGCACGCGCCGGCCTCCGGCACCGTGACGGTCGGTGGCCGCACCCCGCACCGCACCCGGCCCGCCGACCTGATCCGCCACGTCGGCCTCGTCCCGCAGGACCCGCGCGACCTGCTGTACGGGGAGAGCGTCGCCGCCGAGTGCGCCGCCGCCGACGGCGACGCGGGCGCCGAACCCGGCACCTGCCGCGCCCTCGTCGAACGCCTGCTGCCCGGCCTCGCCGACGCCGCCCACCCCCGCGACCTCTCCGAGGGCCAGCGCCTCACCCTGGCCCTGGCCGTGGTGCTCACCGCCCGCCCGCCGCTCATCCTCCTGGACGAACCCACCCGGGGCCTGGACTACGCGGCCAAGGCCCGGCTCGTCGAGATCCTGCGCGACCTGGCCGCCGACGGCCACGCCGTCCTCCTCGCCACCCACGACGTCGAGCTGGCCGCCGAACTCGCCCACCGCACGGCCATCCTGGCCGAGGGCGAGATCGTCGCGGACGGCCCGACGCCCGAAGTCGTACTCGGTTCACCGGCGTTCGCCCCGCAGGTCGCCAAGGTGCTCGCTCCGGGCCCTTGGCTCACCGTCCCCCAGGTCGCCCGCGCCCTCGCCGAGGTCGCGGAATGAGCAAGAACGGCCTGAACCGTCCCGTCCCGCTCGGTCGTCGCTCGATCACGGCCCTCCTCCTCACCTCGCTGGTCGGGGTGGCCGCGTTCGGGTGGCCGCTGCTCGCCTCCGCCGAATCGGCCCTGGTCGGCCACTCCACCGACGCCCCTTGGCTGTTCGCCCTGCTCCTCCCGCTGCTCCTCGCCGTCGTCGTCGCCCAGATCTCCGAGGGACGCACGGCGGGCGGCGGCGCCCCCGGCCTGGACGCGAAGGCGGTCGCCCTGCTGGGCGTGCTGGCCGCCGCCGGCGCCGCCCTGCGACCGCTCGGGGCGGGCACGGCCGGGCTGGAGCCGATGTTCTTCCTGATGGTGCTCGCCGGACGGGTCCTCGGTCCGGGCTTCGGCTTCGTGCTCGGCGCGCTCTCGATGTTCGCCTCCGCCCTGCTGACCGGCGGGGTGGGGCCCTGGTTGCCGTTCCAGATGCTCGCCATGGGCTGGGTGAGCCTCGGCGCGGGGCTCCTCCCGGGCCCGGACCGCGTGCGCGGCCGGCGCGAGCTCGTCATGCTCGCCGTCTACGGGGCGGGGGCGTCCCTCCTCTACGGCATGATCATGAACCTCCAGGGCTGGCCCTACATCGCCGGGCTCGCGAGCTCGATCTCCTTCGTCCCGGGCGACCCGCTCTCCGACAACCTGGTCCGGTTCGCCGTCTACTGCCTCACCACCTCGCTCGGGTGGGACCTCCCCCGCGCCGTTCTCACCGTCACCCTCTGCCTCACCCTCGGCACCCCCGTCCTGCGCGCCCTGCGCCGGGCCACCCGCCGCGCAGCCTTCGCCGCCCCGGTCGCCTTCCACCCGCCGCGGGAGGACTGACGGCGGCGCCCCAGGGCATCGGGGTTCTCCCGGGGTCGGATCCGCGCTACCGGGAGCCGCGGCAACCGGCGCAGAGCTTCCCCGCTCCGCCGACATGGCGCCCGCACATGCCGCCCCGCCCCGGACACTCGTGGTGCCGCCTCTGACCCGGGACCACGGCCACCCCGACACCCGCCGTCCGCAGGCCCGTTGAGACCGGCGGCACCGGCGGGACCGGCGGGACCGGCGGGACCGGCGGGACACCCAGCAACCGGGCGCCGAGGATCGCCCCGACGCTGCGGGTGACCTTCTCCGGCAGCGGGGCGGACAGGATGCTGGCCAGGGCGTCCGGCGCCCAGCCGCCCGCCAGCAGGCCCTCCACCCGGGCGGCCTGGTCCGTCAACGGCTTCCCCGCCAGCGCCAACCGCGGATCCCGGCGGCCGAGTTCGATCAACAGGCCCAGGCCCTCGGTCGTCCGGGGCGGCGCCGCGACCGGCCTGCCCGTCCCGGACGGAAGGCTTCCCGGCTTCCTTCTCCCTCGTCGTCCTTGCCTTCGAGGAAGGGCCTCCCGCCTTCCCGGCGCCTGCCGCACCGGCTCCGGCCGGCCCGGCGGCCGGGAACGCGGGAACCGGCGGCACCGTGTGAACGGCCTTTCCCACCACCGGGACTTCGTGCACCGAGACCAGCGTCCGGACCCGGCCCGTGAGGGGATCGCGCGAGGTCCGGCGGACGTAGTGCCCGGCCTCCTCCAACTCGCGCAACGCCCGGGCCACCGTCGCCCGGCCCTCGACGCTCTTCGCGGCCAGGGTCCGGACGTCCTCCCGCGCCCCGTCGGGCAGGCTGAGGAGGTACCCGAGCAGCCCACGGGCCGCCCAGCTGAGCGAGTGCTTTCGCACGACATGCCCGTTGTCGAGGATCGTGCACCCGGGCGCGTGCTTGGGGATACGATTGATCTGCATCGTGGAGCGCTTTCTCCTGGTGCCGTTCCCCGGGGTGTTGGCGCACCGCCGGGGTTTTCCTTGGAACGCTGCTGCTGAGCGCAATGATCACGCTAATCCAGCAGACCGCCCCGGAAACCCCATCCGGATCACCCGATCGGGCGGCGCACGCGCACTCACCCCGGCGCACGCCGACACTCCACAACGCGCAATGCCCCGGCACCGACCGGCTCGACACGCACCTCGCCCGCAGCCGCGGAGCGGGACCCGACGACGGTGCGCCCCGGACGAGCCGTCCGGGGCGCACCGTCAGGAGCAGCCGGCCTCAGACCTTCGGGCCGGCGGACTGCACCACGTCGAAGGACCACAGGGTGGAGCCGCTGGCGGCCGGGCGCTGCGGGGCCTCGCCCTCGGCGGCCGGCGGGCCCTGGCGGTGGGCCGCCTGCATGGGCCCGGCGAGCCAGGCCTGGAAGGACTCCTCGTCGCGCCAGCGGGTGTAGACGAGGTACTGGTCGGTGCCCTCGACCGGGCGGAGCAGCTCGAAGTACTCGAAGCCGTCCGAGTTCTCCACCGCACCGGCCCGGGCGGCGAAGCGCTTCTCCAGCACCTCCCGCTGCTCAGCGGGGACGGTCAGGACATTGATCTTGACGACGGACACGCCGTACCTCCTCGTCCGCCCGCCCCCGACGCAAGGTCGGGGTGCGGGCCCTGTTCACTGAGAAGGCAGTCTGCTACACCTCACGCGGACGAAGCGTCGCAGGTCAGACGATCCACGGCGGGACGACGTGGTCCCCGGTTCGGCGCGCACCACCGGTCTTGTCTCCATGGATCGCCGACGAGCAACGGCCCGTGCCCGTCCGGCCTTCACCGGCCGGACGGGGTCTTCTGTCGCCTCAGGGGAATATTCGAGAATCAACGCCGTTCTCGGACCGATTCCACGGCATCCTGATTCGGCCTGACCGACAGCGAGGGGAGCGGCTGTGAGCCGACGACTGCGGTACATCGGAAGCAACTCGGGGAACAACGGATGCCCGACGCTCTACGAGGATGTCGAGACCGGAGAGGTGCTGGTGCAGGGCGACGCCGTCACCGACCCCGACGACGATCTGACCGGCGTGGAGCTGATCACCGACCCGGTTCGGGTGGCTCGCGCCTGCCAGGTCCGGGACGCTGCCCGGCACTTCGCCACGCCGCATCGGGCGTTCGCCGCCGGGGTACCGTCCGGCGTGTGACCACCGACTTCCGACAAGCGAGAATCGCCCTCGGCCTGCGGCTCCGCGAGCTGCGCACCGAGGGCGGTCTCACGGGCCGGCAACTGGCCGAGCACCTGGGCTGGACCCAGTCCAAGGTCAGCAAGCTGGAGACCGGCCGACAGACCGCCACCCACGACGACCTCAGGGCTTGGGCAACGGGTGTCGGCCGGCCTGGCGCGGGGCCCGAACTGACGTCCAGGTTGCGGGCGTTCGAGTCGCAGTCCCGGTCATGGCGACGGCAACTCGCGGCCGGACACCGGCCGGTGCAGGACACGCTGACGATCGAGTACGAGCGGTCGACGGTCATGCGCGCCTGGGAAGGCTCCATGATCGTCGGCATGCTCCAGACGGCCGACTACGCCCGACACGTGTTCAACGCGTACGTGGACCTCCACCGGTCGCCGCGCGATGTCGAGGAGGCGGTACGAGCCCGCGTTCGACGGCAGGAAACCCTCTACCGGCCGGGCAAGCAGTACCGCATCGTCATGTGGGAGGCCGCGCTGCGTGCCCGGCTCTGCCCGCCCGCCGTCATGGCCGCTCAGTTGGACCGGCTCAGCGGCGTGATCGGTCTGGACACCGTCACCCTGGGCATCGTGCCGTTCGAGGCCCAGCTCACCCTTCCGCCCGCCAACGGCTTCTGGATCTATGACGAACGGCTTGTCATTGTCGAGGACTGGCACGCGGAACTGTGGCTGGACCAGGCGGAGAACGTGGCCCTGTACGCGCGTGCCTGGGAAACGATGGCCGGCGCAGCCGTCTTCGGACCGGACGCCCACAGGGTTCTGGCGCGGTGCCGTAGGGCACTCGGAGCCGTCTGAGGAATCCTCGCGCATCCGGCCCGCGAGCCCTGGAATATTCGAGAATCACAGGCCCATCGGTGGTTCCCGCAGGCATAGCGTGCCGGCCAAGGAGCTTCGACCGACGCGGAAGGCCCACCCGTACCCCCTGAAGGATCCGCCGCCCCCGGCCGGTCCTCACCCACGAAGGTCTCGGCGATGCGCCGTTGACGACCGAGCAGCGTCAACGGCGGGCGGCACTGCCGACCCGTGTCCGCAAGGCCGACCGCGCGCATCGCCGAGATTCGGGTTCCTCGGACCGCCGCCGCGCAGAGCCCCGCCCGTCCGTCCCCGATGGCGGACTGCAGGATCCATGGCCGCAGAAGCGGATCGGGTCCGACCTCAGAGTCAGGAGAGTCCACATGATGTCGATCAGCACGGAGCGGATCACGGGCCGGTCCCTCGTCGACCCGGCCCTGTTCGAGCGGATGGTCACCCGGATCGCCGGAGAGGAGGAGATGGACCTCGCGCTCGCCGAGCGAGTCATGGACCAGGCCCTCGCCTTCCTGGGAGCGTGCGCAGTCAACCCCGGCGCCAGGCTCGCCCCGTCGAGCCTGGTGGACATCGGATGGCACACGTTCATCCTGCACACCACCGACTACGCCGAGTTCTGCCGCTCGCTGTCCGGCCGGTTCCTCCACCACGTGCCGACCGAGGGCGCGGGCGAGTCCGCCGAAGGCGTCGGCATCGCCACCACGGCGGCCGTCATCGGGGCGAGCGGGTACGCCGTGGACCCCGAACTGTGGAGCATGTCCGCCGAGTGTTCCGAGGGCAGCGGAGGAGACGGAAGCGACACCAGCGGCAGCGGTAACTGCTCGCAGTGCCACCGCGGTTGCCACAGCAGCTAGGAGCCGATCAGATCGCCCGCCCAGCGCTGCGGTCCGGGACCGGGCGGGCCCGACCCCGAGGAACCCCCGATGGCCGACATCTGGAAGCAGCTACCGGACGCCCTGCGCATCAGCATCGAAGGGCGGACCGGTACGGTGACCGCCGCCGTGCCTCCCCCGGCGGGAACGGTGTCCGACTTCGCCGCCACGCTGGAGACGACCGGCGGGCCGGTCTTCTGCAAGGCCGTGCGCGAGGACAACCCGAAGGCGTGGATGCACCGCCTGGAGTCCGTCGTGAACTCCGTGCTGCCGCCGCACATCGCGCCCCGCATGCTCTGGAAGGTCGAGGCCGGCGGCTGGCTGGCCCTGGGGTTCGAGCACGCTCCCGGCAGGCACGCGGATCTTTCTCCGGGGTCCGCCGACCTGCCGTTGGTCGCCCGGACGCTGGAGACGCTCGCCGGAACACTGACCCCGGCGCCGCCCCTGCGCGCCTTCAGCCTGGCCGATCGGTGGTCGGGACAGGACTTCTGGCACCACCTCGGTAACCGGCACCGGGACCGACTCGATCCGTGGACCGTGGCACGGCTGGACACGCTGGTCCTGGCCGAACGCGAAGCACCCGACCTGATCGACGGCAAGACCCTGGTCCACACCGATCTGACCGGCCCGAACCTCCTCGTGGACGGCGCAGCCGTGCGCGTCGTCGACTGGGCCTTCCCCGCCCCCGGCGCCGCATGGGCCGACACGGCTTACGTGGTCGTCCGGCTGATCGAGGCAGGGCACACTCCCGAGCGCGCCGAGCGGTGGGCCGACGGCGTCTCCCTGTGGCGTGCCGCGCCCCACCGGTCCGTCACGGCCTTCGTCGCGATCCTCACCGGCTTGTGGACCCTCCGCGCCGCCGAGACGCCCGGGCGTCAGTGGGACGCCCTGGGCGCCCACGGACTCGCCTGGCTTCGCCACCGTCTCGCGTAGCCGCCCGGAACAGGTCCGGCCGCCGACGCCTCCGCGCAGCGGCCGGACCTCCGCACCCTCAGTCGGGGAAGGCGGGCCGAGCACGGCAGGCGAGCACCCCGGTCGATCGCCGTCGCAGGTCAGGCGATCCACGGCGGGACGACGTGGTCCCCGGTCTCCAGGTTGACGGCCCGTGACGGGGTCGGGGAGGCGACCACGGCGGTGAAGCCGCCCTCGGAGCTCATCCGGCGGACGACGTCGGCCGGCAGGACGAGGGTGTCCCCGGCGGCGACCGCCAGGGCTTCACCCGCCAAGTCGACGGCGGCGGAGCCGGTGAGGAAGGTCCACACCTGCTCGGTGTCCATGGCGTGGCGGGGGCCCGAGCTCCCGGATGCCATCTCGACCTTCCAGAGCGCGAGGCCCGTACCGCCCTGGGCGGGCGAGGCGAAGGTGGTCATGACGGCGTTGGGCGTCTCGGTACGACGGGCCTCGGTACTGCGGATGACGGACAAGAGCGGTTGACCCCCTACAATGGACAATCAAGTTGTCTATATAGTCAATGAGGTTGTCGATCGTGTCAAGGGAGAACGACCCGCAGCAGGACGAGGCCCCCCGGACCACGCCCGAATCCCGGGCGCAGCCCGGCTACGAGCTGCCGCTCCGCCTGCTGCTCGCCTTCCGGGTGATCATCGACGAGCTGCACGAGCGCATCGCCCGCGAAGGCCACCCGGACCTCCGGCCGATGCACGGCTTCGTCTTCCAGGCGATCGGGCCAGAAGGCACCACGGCCGTCGAGCTAGGGCGGCGCCTCGGCGTCTCCAAGCAGGCCGCCGGCAAGACCGTCGAGCACCTCGAACAGCTCGGCTACGTCGAACGCGGGACCGATCCGGCCGACGCCCGGCGCAAGGTGGTCAGGTTGACCCCCCGCGGTGTCGACTGCCTCGTCCGCTCCGCCCGGATCTTCGAGGAGCTGCGCGGCCAGTGGTCCGCGACCCTCGGCGGCGAGGAACACCTGCGTGCCCTGGAGGTGGCCCTGCGCACCCTCGCGCCCGGGGACCCGTTCCGGTTGGACACCCCGCGCTGGTTCGGGGCCCCGTAGCGAGGGGCGACGGGGAGAGAGGGGAGGAAGGGGAGAGAGAGGAAGGAGGGGAGGAAGAAGAGAGAGGAGAGGGAGCGTCAGAAGGAGCGGCCCTCGCCGTGGTAGGGCAGCTCGTGCCCGACCGGGTCCGGGCGGTCGCGGCGGTCGGCGCAGAGCGTCGAGGAGAGCCGGGTGAGCAGTGCGGCGAGGTCGTCGAACTGCTTCTCGTCCCAGTCGCCCAACAGGTCCGCGAGCTGCTCCCGGCGGGCGGCGACCAGCTTGAGCGCCACCTCCTCGCCCGGCTCGGTGAGCCGCAGCGGGAGGCCGCCGGTGCGGGACGCCAGGCCGTTGCCCTCGACCTCCCGCACCGCCTCCTCGACCACCGCGAACGGCACGATCCGACGCTCCGCCAGTTCGGCGGGCTCGACCGACCCCTGGTGGTGCATCTGGAGCAGCAGCCAGCTGGACGCGGGTTTCAGGTCGAGCCCCGCGGTGGCGGTGATCCGTTTGAACAGGTCGCGCCGGGCCTCCCGGCTGCTCAGCACGGACAGCGCCCGGCTGATCTCGTCCAGCGAGGAGCGCTGCACCGGGTTGAGGCCGATCGACTCGCTGAGGTCGGGGGCGGTCACGGTGGTCCGCAGCTTCTGCTCCTTCAGGAACAGCGAGAGCACGAACGCCACCACGGCGACCGGCACCGCGTAGAGGAAGACCCGGGTGATCGACTCCGCGTACGCGTGGTAGATGTCGGCCTGCGTCGCGGCCGGCAGGCCGCTGATGACGCGCGGGTCCGAGGTGATCGCGTCGGGGTTGAAACCGGGTGGCAGCGTGGCGCCCGCCAGAGCGGTCCGCAGCCGGTCGTTCAGCCCGGACGCGAAGATCGTCCCGAAGATCGAGACGCCGAAGGAGGCGCCGATCGAGCGGAAGAAGGTGGCGCCCGCGGTCGCGACGCCCAGGTCCTCGTACCCGACCGAGTTCTGCACGATCAGCACCAGGACCTGCATCACCAGGCCCAGTCCGAGGCCGAAGACCAGGAAGTAGCAGCTCATCTCGAAGGTGCTGCTGTGCTCGTCCAGCCGGGAGAGCAGCAGCAGGCCGACGACGGTGACAGCCGTCCCGGCGATCGGGAACGCCCGGTAGTGGCCGGTGCGGGCCACGATCTGACCGGAACCGATCGACGTGGCGAGCATGCCGAGCACCATCGGCAGCATGTGGATGCCCGACATGGTCGGCGAGACCTGCATGACCACCTGGAGGAAGGTGGGCAGGTAGGTCAGCGCGCCGAACATCGCGAAGCCGATGACGAAGGAGATGACGGCCACCAGGCTGAACGTCCGGGACCTGAAGAGGCGCAGCGGCAGGACGGGTTCGGCCGCCGCCCGCTCGGCCAGGACGAAGGCGACCAGCAGCAGCACGCCGAGCACGCCCAGCCCGACGATCTGCCACGAGCCCCATGCCCAGGTGGTGCCGCCGAGCGAGGTCATCAGCACCAGACAGGTCGCGACGGACGCGATCAGCACCGTGCCCAGGTAGTCGATCCGGTGACTCCGCTTCACCTCCGCGCCGTGCAGCACGGTGGCGATCACCACGAGGGCGACCACGCCGACCGGCACGTTGATGTAGAAGACCCAGCGCCAGCTGAGGTTGTCGACGAAGAGCCCGCCGAGCAGTGGACCGAGCACGCTGGTGACGCCGAAGACCGCGCCGAAGAGGCCCTGGTACTTTCCGCGGTCCCGGGGGGCGACCAGGTCGCCGACGATGGCCTGGGAGAGCACCATCAGGCCGCCGCCGCCCAACCCCTGGAGCGCGCGGAAGGCGATCAGCTCGCCCATGTTCTGGGCGATGCCGCAGAGCACCGAGCCCAGCAGGAAGATCACGATGGAGGCCTGGAAGAAGACCTTCCGGCCGTACATGTCGCCGAGCTTGCCCCAGAGCGGGGTGGCCGCGGTGGAGGCCAGCATGTAGGCGGTGACCACCCAGGAGAGGTGTTCGAGGCCGCCGAGGTCGCTGACGATGGTGGGCAGGGCGGTCGAGACGATGGTCTGGTCGAGCGCGGCGAGGAGCATCGCCAGCAGCAGGGCGCCGATCGGCACCCAGAGGTTGGGGGCGTTGGCCTCCGGAGGGCCCGGCTCGCTCACCGGGGCCCGGTCGGGGCCTCGGTCGGACGCGGCGATCGGATCCGTCATGGCGTCTCCGTAGCGGTGTCAGCGGTGTCAGCGGTGTCGGCGGTATCTGCGGCAGTGGTGGTGCAGGGGGCAGCGGTGGCGGCGGTCACGGCAGCCCGGTACGCCCGGGGGCGCCGTTCGGATGATCACTCCCGATTCACCATGCTGTCAGAAATGCCCGGATTTGCTCCGTTCAGTTGAGCCGAACGTAAGCGGCACCGCCATGCGCCCGACATGTGGACGCCGGGCCTGCCACACCGACCGTTCATCAGTTCCCAACCGACACCAACCGGCACAAGGCCCCCACATCGAGCCGGACGCCCCTGTCCCGTCTCAGGGACGTCCTGCATAATCAGGCCCGTCCGCCACCTGGAACACGAGTCCGAGTCCGGGAGACCGAGCGAGAACCGAGGAGGGCCGGCCGATGCCGGACCAGCACTGCCCGACGTGCGGCACCGTGCGCTCCGCCGGGTGCAGGTGCTTCCCGGACCGCGCCCTCGACGAGACCACCGTCCTGCCGCACATGGAGGGCCCGCCGCTGGTCCGCCCGTACGTGCCGCAGGCGGTCGGGCAGGTCTCGGACGGCCCGTCGGACGGGACCGCCGGCGATCCGTTCGCCACCACGGTGCCGCCGTCGGCCGCCCGGCCCCGGACGGCCCCGACGCCCCCGTCGCCGGACCGTCCTCCGGTCGCCCCACCGCTGGGCCCGGACGCCGACGCCTACGCGACGACGGTGCTCCCGCCGCTCGCGTCGGCCCCCCAGTTCCCCCCGCCGTTCCCCCCGCAGCACCAGCCGTACGCCGCGTCGCCGCCCGAGGGGCTCCCGCCCGCCGAGCCCGCCGCTCCCGAGGCCGGCGAACTCGGTGTCTTCCCGTTCGCCCACGACGCCCACGGCTCCGCGTCCCACTCCGCCGCGACCGACGGCGCCGCGCCCGCCCCCGGCGGCCGGGCCGCCCGGCGCGCGGCCGAGCAGGACGCGGGTCCGGTCCCGCTCGCCCGGCGCAGGGGGGTGCTGGTCGCGGCCGGCGCCGCGCTGCTGGCGGTCACCGTCGGCATCGCGTACGCGGTGACGCCCTCCGCCGAGCCGGAGCGACTGGCCGTGCCCGTCCCCACCACGACAGCGGCACCGGCCCCGGTCGACCCGACCACCCCGGCCCAGCCGAGCCCGAGCGCGCCGACGCCCACCAGCAGCTCCCCGAGCCCGACCAGGACGACCGCCAAGCCGAGCCCGACCCGGTCGACGGCCACCACCGCGGCGCCCGCGCCGAGCACCCCGCCCGTGAGCGCCGCTCCCCCGGCTCCGGCACCGGCTCCCGACCCGGTCCCCCCGGCGCCGAGCCCCTCCGCCGAGACGCCACCCGCCACGACGCCCACCCCCACCCCGACGCCCGCTCCGACGGCCACCCCGACGCCGACGCCCACCTTCCAGACCCTGAAGTACGGGATGAACGGGCCGGAGGTCCTCACCCTGCAGAAGAAGCTGGCCGTCGTCATGTGCTGGATGAGCGTCCCGACGACCAGCAAGTTCGACCGCCCAACCGAGAGCTCCGTCGCCTACTTCCAGGTGCTGCAGGGGGTCCAGGGCGACGAGAGCGGGGTCTACGGGCCCCACACGGCCGCCGCCCTGGCGAAGCGCACCACCTGCTGAACCGGCCCGGCACCCCGTCGGTCGGGGGCCGGGCCGGCTGCGGCAGGACTCCGGGCGTCAGCCGGTGATCGCCTGGAAGATGCTGAACCCGGCCATCAGCACCATCACACCCGCCGCCACGCGGATGATCATCTTCATCGGGACGTGCTTCAGCAGCTTCTGCCCGCCCAGGATCGCGATCCCGGCGACGGCGCAGAGCGCCAGCCAGGCGCCCAGACCCACCGCGAGCGGGTCGGCGTACTTGGCGGCAAGGTTGGCGGTCATGATCTGGGTGAGGTCGCCGAACTCGGCGATCGCCACGACCACGAAGCTGGCTCCGGCGACCTTCCAGAAGCTGTTGGCGGTCGGCTCCTTGGCCTCGTGCCCGTCCTCGTCGCCACCGCCGTGGAAGAGCAGCATCGCCGCGCCGGCCAGGAACAGCACGCCGGTGACGCCCTCCACCCAGCGGTGCGGCAGCAGCGAGAGCAGGTGCCCGGCGACCAGGGCGATGCCCACCTGGAGGGCGAAGGCGGCGGCGATGCCGGCGAAGACGTAACCGGCGCGGTACTTGGCGCCGAGCATCAGACTGGCCAGGGCGGTCTTGTCCGGCAGTTCGGACAGGAAGACGATGCCGAAGGTGATCGCGGCTACGGTCAGGCTCATCGGGGGTTCGGTATCCCTCGGGTCGGGCCGCCGGACTCCCGCGGCTCCGTCAGGGGACGCTTCGGCCCGACAGCGCTGGTTGGAACATCACAGCACTGCGGCCGAAGGTCTCGCCGGCACCCCTGTGCGGTGTGCCCCGGGCGCCGGGCCCCGCAGGGGGCCAGTATGTCGACGGTCCGGTGGAGGGCTACTCCCCTTCAACGGCACCCACCCTACCCGATCCCCTCCCCCGGCCGCCCGGCGCGGACCAGGCCACGGCCCACCAGCTCCAGCACCGCCACGACCGCCACCGCCTCCACCACCAGCAGCCCGACCAGCACGAACAGCTGCACGGCGCCCGCCTGGACCGGTGACGCCCCGCCGAGCAGCATGCCGACGAAGGCGCCGGGCAGCGTGACCAGGCCGACCGTCCGGGTCTGGTCGAGCGCCGGGACGAGTGAGGTGGCGGCCGCGCTGCGGCAGATCTCCAGCCGGGCGTCCCGTTCCTCGAAACCGAGCGCCAGCGCGGCCTCCACCTCGCCGTGCCGCTGCCGGAGCTCGTCCAGGGCGCGCCGGCCGGAGAGCGAGGTGGCGGTGAGCGCACCGCCGATCAGGATGCCGGAGACCGGGATGACGGAGAGGCCCTCGGGCGGCAGGAGTCCGGTGCCGAGCAGCAGCGCGAGCACCGGCAGCACCCCGGCCCCGATCGGCGCGGCCGCCCACATCCAGGCGCGACCGCCCCCGCCGGGCATCCCCTCTCCACCGGCCGCGCCCTTGCCGCCTGCCGCTCTCGCTCCGCCCGCCGCTTCCTCGGCGCCCGCGCCCGCCGTGCGCCGACCGCCGGGCATCCCCCGGCCGACGGCCGCCCGTAGACCGCTCCGCACGCGCCGCCCGCCGCCCGTGGGCGGGCCGTCCACCATCCGCTGCCCGGCGGTCCGCACCGCGACCGCGAACATCAACAGCACGAAGAGCACCGACCACCCGAGCGAACCGGCCACCCAGCTGATCACCACGGCGACGGCGGCCAGCTGCACCACCGCGCGCAGCCCGGCCCGGAGCACTGCGGACCCGTGCCCGAGCCGACCCCACCCGGCGACCGCGACGGCCGCGGCCAGCAGCAGCGCGGTGACCACCCCGAGCGCCGGGGTGACCGGGAGCAGTTGGTCCTGCGCGGCCGCGAGCGCCGCCACGGGTCAGATCCAGCTGGTGAACCACATCCGGTCCTGCCAGGACGTCATCGGGATCACCTCCGCCGTGTACAGCGGGTGGAAGAAGGCGAAGCAGGCCATGATCGCCAGCACGATCACCCCGGCCCCGGCCGCACCGATCCGTCGCCGCTCGGGCGTGCACCCCTCCGGCCCGAGCATCGCTCCGAGCATCTGGGCGACGGCCAGGCAGAGGAAGGGGACGAGCACCACCATGTAGAACGAGAAGACGGTCCGCTCCTGGTACTGGAACCACGGCAGGTAGACGCCGGCGACGCCGCAGAGCACCGCGCCCGACCGCCAGTCGCGGCGGAAGAACCAGCGCCACAGCAGGTAGAGGAGCGCGAAGCAGGCCGCCCACCAGAGCAGCGGCGTGCCCAGGCCGAGGATCTGCGACGCGCAGCCGCCGGACGCGGTGCACCCGCGCTGCCCGTTCGGCACCTGCTCCCAGTACATGGAGACCGGACGGCCCTGGACCAGCCAGCTGAACGGGTTGGACTGGTAGGTGTGCGGGGTGCTCAGGCCGGTATTGAAGTCGTACATCTGGGCGTGGTAGTGCCAGAGGCTGCGCAGTGGCGCCGGCACCCAGCTCATCGGGACCTGCGGGAGGGGGACGCCGAGGAAGCTGTCCGCGGAGAGCCCGGCCCGGTCGTCGGCCCAGTGCCGGTCGAAACCTCCGCCGGTGCCGCCCCGGCCGCCGCCGGTGAACAGCCAGCCGGCCCAGCCGCCGACGTAGACGACGAAGGCGACACCGACCGTGGAGAGGAAGGCGGGCAGCGCGTCGCGGCGGAGCATCGAGCGCCAGGGACGGCGGGCGCCGGCCCAGCGCCGACCGGACTGGTCCCAGAGGACGGTGAGCAGGCCGAAGGCGGCGAGCACCATGGCGCCGTTCCACTTGACCCCGCAGGCGGCGCCGAGGAACACACCGGCGGCGATCCGCCACGGGCGCAGGCCGAGCCGGACGGCGTCACCGCCGTAGGTGTCCCGGACGGCGGCCAACCGGACCCGGGCGTGGTCGCGGTCGACCAGCAGCGAACCGAAGGCGGCGAGCACCAGGAACATCTGGACGCCGTCCAGCAGGCCGACCCTGCTCATCACCAGCTGGAGGCCGTCGACCGCCATCAGCAGGGCGGCGGTGCAGCCGATCAGGGTCGAGCCGAAGAGCCGGCGGCCGATCCGGGCCAGCATCAGCACGGCGACCGTGCCCAGCAGCGCGGTCATGAACCGCCAGCCGAAGGGGTGCAGGCCGAAGGCCCACTCGCCGAGGGCGATGACCCACTTGCCGAGCGGCGGGTGGGCGATGAACTCGGGGGCCGCGGTGAGCGGGATGTGCTGCGGGACGCCCAGGATCTCGGAGTTGGCGTTCTCCGGCCAGGTGCCCTCGTAGCCCTGTCGCAGCAGCGACCAGGCGTCCTTGGGGTAGTAGGTCTCGTCGAAGACGAAGGCGTTGGGGTACCCGAGGTTCCAGAACCGCAGGAGTCCGGCGAAGAGCGCCACACCGATCGGGCCGAGCCAGTCGGCCCGGTCGGCCGCCTTGCGCAGCAGCCCCCGCCGCCCCGGTTCCGGGGCTGCGGGGGCTGGTGGTGCGGGTGGGTGCGTGAGCGCCACTTGCGTCATAGCCTCGCCGATTTCGCCTGTCTCGCCTGTGCCGGCCGGGGCCGGGCGGTCAACAGCCACTGACACTATGTGCCGGTGGTCGCGAAGCCAAGCGCGACGGGCGCCGTCCAGGTGACCTGCTCGATCCTGGTCCGGCGCCCGTTTCGTACACCTGTCCCACCCGGTGGCGGGCTCCCCCGGCGGTCACCCGTCGTGATCGCCCGCTGCCGTCGCGCGCCCCCGTCGCCGCTGCCTCGCGCGCGGCCCGCGCCCCGCGGTCGGGACGCCGGTCGCGCGCCCGGCGTCACGCCGCGGTCTGGAGCTCCCGGACCACCGGGACCGGCGTGCGGACCACGGCCGGGGCCGCGTTGTCCTGGGCCGCGGTGAGGTACGGCCGCAGGCGCAGCGCCATCACCACGATCAGCACGGTGCAGCCGGCCATCGCCGCCAGGTAGAGCGGCCAGGTGCCGGAGCCGACCAGCAGCACGCCCACGGCCGGGCCGACGGCGATCGCGATCTGCTTCACGAGGGCGTAGCCGGAGTTGTAGGTGCCGAGCAGCCGGGCCGGGGCGAGGTCCGCGACGATCGGGCCCAGGGTGGGCGCGAGCAGCGACTCGCCGACGCCGAACAGGGCGTAGATCGAGACGATCGCGACGGTGGCCGCCATCGTCTCGGTCCGGATCAGACCGGCGACCAGGGCCATCGTCCAGGCGCCCAGCCAGACCACTCCGGCGGCGGCCATCGCGGTGGTCCGCCGGCGGCGGGCGGTGATCCGCACCACGAACATCTGCAGCACCACGATGGTCAGCGCGTTGGCGCCGATCGCGATGCCCAGGGTGGAGGGGGCGGTGCCGACGGTGTCGGTGGCGAACGCCGCGACGCCGGACTCGAACTGGCCGTAGCAGGTGAAGAAGATCAGCCCGGCGAGCAGGCAGAGCCGGAACATCGCCTTGTCGGCGACCAGGGCGCGCAGGCCCTGCGGACCGCCGGCCTTCTCCTGGACCGCCACCGGCGCGGCGTTCGGGATCCGGGCGGTGCCGGTCACCAGGGCGAGGCCGAGGAAGGTCGCGGCCTCGATGGTGAAGAGCCGGGTCAGGCTGGCCGGGTCGGCGACGTCCACGATCTGCCCACCGACCAGCGCGCCGATGCCCATGCCCAGGTTGATCAGCGTGAACTGCAGAGCGAAGGCGTGCGAACGGGTCGCGGCCGTCGAACAGCGGACGATCATGGTGGCGAGCGCCGGCTGGCAGGTGGTGACACCCGCGCCGAACAGGAAGGAGGAGACCAGCAGGGCCGGGGTGTCGGTGGCGTGACCGAAGGCGAACGCGCCGGTGGCGGCGAGCGCGGCGCCGGCGAGCAGCACCGGACGCGGGCCGTACCGGTCGATGCCGCGGCCGGTGAACGGCAGGACGGCGAGCGCGGCCAGCGCGAAGACGGTGAACACCATCCCGGCGGCCAGCGACCCCAGTCCCCGCACCTGGTCCACGTACACGAACATGTACGGCATCGTGAACCCGCTGCCGAACGCGCTGAGCGCGTTGCCGATCTGGACGCGGCGCAGCGGGCCGCCCGCCCCGCGACGCTGCTGCCTCTGCTGCTTCACCGTGCCGGTCACCGTGCACACCCCTTCGTCGAGCTCCGCCAAGGCCGGATCCGTCAAGGATCCGTTGGCTTTCACTGGATACTCTTAAGGCCGGAAGACTTAAGAGCTAAAGTTTGACCCTAAAGTCTTAGCACTGGAAGAGTGCTGAGTCAAAGGCTTAAGGAGTGCACCTCTTCATGCGACACTGGTCGGCATGACTGCAGAGAAGCCCGCGCCGGCCACCGACCGCGAGTTGGGCATCGCCGAGCAGGTGGCCGTCTACCAGCGGGAATTCCCCATGGTGGATCCGCAGGTGGAGACCATCGTGCAGACGCTCTCCCGGGTCGCCCGGCGGATGACCGTCGCCTACGACCGGCAGCTCACTGTGCTGGGAATCACCTCGGCGGAGTGGGAGGTGCTCAAGGCACTGGTGGTCTCGGGCAGTCCGTACCAGCTGGGGCCCGGCGAGCTGGCCAAGCGGCTCGGACTCACGCCGGCCGCGATGACCCACCGGATCGACCGCATGGTCACCGAGGGCCTGGTCACCCGGGAACGGGACGAGGCCAACCGGGTCCGGGTGATCATCGAGCTGACCGACCTCGGCCGCGACAAGTGGCTGGAGTCGATGCGGATGGCCGCCGGCTTCGAGGAGGAACTGCTCCAGGACGTCGTGGGCGAGGACCGCACCGTCCTCTCCGGGATCCTGGCGCGGATGCTCCGCCGGATCGAGGAGAGCCAGCCGGACGCCCTCGGCCGCACCGCCGACCTGGGCTGACGGCCCGCGAACGACAGCAGTCCGGCCCGCCGGGGAGACTCCCCCGGCGGGCCGGACTGCTTTGTACTGCGGTGCACTGCGGTGCGAGGGTCCGTCAGGCCCTCGAACACTCGGGCACTCGGGTCTCCGCTCCGCGGATCTCCAGGTGCTCGGGCGTTCAGGTACTCAGGTGCTCAGGTGGTCGAACCGGGGGGTTCAGCAGGGACCGTTGTCGGTCCAGACGCCCCACTGGCCGGCCAGCGACGGGTCGTCGCCCTTGGTCCACCACTTGTTGGTGTAGTAGCGACCCTTCCAGGAGACCTTGGTCGGGGTGGCGTAGGTGGTGGCCGAGTCCCAGCTCGGGGCAGCGGCGCAACCCGGCGGGGTGGTCGGCGGCGTCGTCGGAGGAGTCGTCGGCGGGGTGGTCGGCGGCGTCGTCGGCGGCGTGGTCGGCGGGGTGGTCGGAGGCGTGGTGGGCGGCGTGGTCGGCGCGGCCGGGCAGGCGGCGGCGGAACCGTTGGTGGCCTCGACCATCTTGTCGAACAGCGCGGTCTTGGTGCCCAGGTCGTACAGCGAGAAGGCGAAGGAGCCGCCGAGGCCGTTGCAGTGGGCGTAGTCGATCTTCGCCTGGATCGAACGGGCGTCCTCACCCGACCAGAACGTCGAACCGTCGTAGAAGTACGTGGTCTTCGCGGTGTCGTCCCAGAAGGTCTTCGCCGGGTTGTCGACGAAGCCGGCCAGCTCCTTGTACATCTGGATGCCGGGGACGTTGCCCGAGAGCGCGGCACCCGCGGCGGGGCCGGTGGCGGGCTGGAAGAGGCCGTTCTTGCCGTTGTTCTGGACGCCGGTCCAGCCACGGTAGTAGAACGGGACACCCACGTTGATCTTCTTGGCGGGGAAGCCGCCGGGGATGCCGTAGTCCGGGTCACCCGCGGTGTACGCCTTGATCGCCGCGTCGACCGAGTACTTGCCGTTGCCCGGCTTGGCCGGGGTCATCGGGTCGTTCGGACCGGAGTAGATCGGGGCCTGGTGGTTGGTCGGGCCCTTGGCGTCCCACGCACCGTGCATGTCGTAGGTCATGATGTCCAGGAACGTCAGGTACTGACCGATCTTGTCGGTCTCGACGTTCCGGATCTTGTCCTGGCCGGCGCCGACGGCCGCCGCGGTGGCGTAGGTCTTGTTGTCGGCCTTGCCCTGGGCGTCGAGCTGCTCACGCAGCTCCTTCAGCAGCAGGGTGAAGTTCTGCTTGTCGTTCGGGCTCTCCAGGTTGCCGGCGTGGCCGCCACCGCCCGGGTACTCCCAGTCGATGTCGATGCCGTCGAAGATGCCGGCCGCCGAGCCCGGGCCGCCGTAGCCGGCGTCGACCGGCAGGTTGCCCTTGATGAACATGTCGATGCAGGACGAGACCAGCTTCTTGCGGGAGGCGTCCGTGGCCGCCGCCGCCGAGAAGAACTTGGAGTAGGTCCAGCCGCCCAGCGAGATCAGGATCTTGAGGTTCGGGTTCTTCGCCTTCAGCTTCTTCAGCTGGTTGAAGTTGCCCGCGATCGGCTGGCCCCAGGCGTCGCCGACGCCGTCGACCGAGATGTCCGGACCGAAGCTCTTCTGGTAGTCCGCGAACGCGTCGCCCGCGCCGTCACCGGCGTTCGGGTTGTTGTCGTCCTGGTTGGCCGCCTTGGTGGCCTGGAAACAGGAGAGGTTGGTCGGGTGGATGTTGGCGAACGAGTAGACCAGGTAGTCCAGCTTCCCGGCCACGCCGGTGTCCTGGATCGTCTTGGGGTAGTACGCGTTCGCGTAGATCGACCACTGGTCGAAGTAGGCGACCTTGATGCCGCCGCTGGTGGCGGGCGCGCCGGTGGTGTTGGTGACGGCGGCGTTGGCCGCGGTCCCGCCGGAGAGGGCGAGGCCCGCGCCGAGCAGCAGGGAGGCCGTGGTACCGGCGGCGATCGCGGTCAGGCTCTTGGACCGCCGACGACGGCCGCCCTCCTGAACCGGGGCCCCGGCCCTTTCGATGCGTGAACGGAGCATGGGTGCGTGACTCCTGGTGTGGGGGATTCCGTCCGTCCCGGGCGCTCGTACGGGGTGGGGCCGTACGACCGGGACATGACAGAACGGGATGGGGAATCGAGCGAGAGCATGCCTTCGACGGACGCCGGGAGAAGCCGAACCGGCGCCAGTGGCGAACCACTGACGCCGGTTCAGGGGCTCCCTGCACCTGGGCACTAAAATGGACTAGACCAACTACCCCGTCAAGGGGTGATGTTGAGGCTTGAGCCGCCCTTAAGGTTCCCCCGTGACCGGGCCGACCCCGCTGACCTGCGGGTCAGCGGGGTCGGCCGGGCCGGAGCGGGCGACCGGTACCGGCCGCCGGCGGCTCAGTACCGCACGGCATTGGCGACTACGGCCTTGACCGAGCCCGTGAGGTCCCGGTTGCTGCGCGCGGTCCCCTGGCCGCTCTGCCCGGCCGCCACGTCCGAGATGTTGACCACCGCCGCGTCCAGCACGTTGCCGGAGTCGTCGGTGAAGTTGACCTGGACCACGTACCGGTTGGCCTGCTGCTCGTGGTTGTTCACGGTGACCGGCACCTCGACCTTGCCGTCCGAGGCGGTGGTCACCGCACCCAGCGACGTGTCCCCCTTGGCATCCAGGCCGCCCTTGATCCCGGCGATCGCCGAGGACGCCGCAGCCTGCGCCGACGCGGCGGACGACGAGAGCCCGCCCGCCACCGACGCGGCCGCCGAGGAGAGCCCACCCGCCGCCGAGGACAGCGCCGAGCTCGCCGCCGACGCGGCGGCCGAGGCGGCGCCCGCGATCCCCGACTGCACCGCGGCGGCGGCCGAGGAGACGGCGCTGCTCGGCGCGGAGTCCGAGGAGCAGCCGGCCAGTGCGGCCCCGCCGAGCACCGCGGCGCCCAGCACCGCCGCCAGCGCCCGGCGCGGACGGC
>NZ_JBEXNT010000113.1:0-32161 GCF_040611255.1 Kitasatospora sp. NPDC002965
CTGCAGGGGGGACCCTGTGGGAGAGTAGGACGCCGCCGAACAATCATTGTGAAGAACCCCCGTCCGGGATACGGACGGGGGTTCTTTGCGTTTCCCCCCGATTCCCGTTGACGTATCGTCAGGGCATGGACGACGGAACGCCGACAACGGGCGACACAACTGGCTCTGTGACCGGACCTGCCACCGGACCCGCGGCGGAAGTCGCCGCGACCGAGGTGCTGCGGCCGGAGCAACGTGACGGCGCCCTGCGCGTCCTGGAGGACGCGCAGGCGGTGGACGGCCGCGCGGCGGTCTCGGAGCAGGGGCGGCTGCGTCTGCGCTCGTCGGAGACGGCCCGGCCGGGGGTGATCCACTTCGTCGAGACCGAGACCGAGACCGAGAGCGTCGTCGGTTACGGCCAGTTGGAGGTACCGGAGGGGACCGGCGCCAATCCCTCCGCCGAGCTCGTCGTCGCCCCGGTCTCGCGCGGCCGCGGTCTGGGACGGCCGCTGGTGGACGCCGTCCTCTCCCGGGCCCACCGGGCCGGCCGGGAGTCCGTGGACTTCTGGGTGCACGGCGGGCATCCGGCCGCCAGGCACCTGGCCGGGCAGTACGGGGCCGAGCTGGTCCGGGAGCTGCGGCAGATGCGCCGGACCGGACCGCAGACCGAGGCGGTGGCCCTGCCCGACGGGGTCGAGCTGAGGACGTTCCGCCCCGGCGAGGACGACGCCGAATGGCTCCGCCTCAACGCCCTCGCCTTCTCCCACCACCCCGAGCAGGGCGCGTGGACCGAGCGGGACCTGGCAGACCGGCTGGCCGAGCCGTGGTTCGACCCGGCCGGTTTCTTCCTCGCCACCCGGGACGGCCGGGTGGTGGGCTTCCACTGGACCAAGGTGCACCCGGCGACCGAGGCCGGGCCCGCCCTGGGCGAGGTGTACGTCGTCGGGGTCGACCCGGCGGAGCAGGGCAGCGGGCTCGGCAGGGCACTCACCGCCGCCGGCCTGCGGCACCTGACGGGCACCGGGGCCGGCGAGCGCGGGCTGGAAACCGTATTGCTGTACGTCGACGCCGACAATCCGGCCGCTGTGCGGGTATATGAACGACTGGGATTCACGATTCACGAGATCGACCTGATGTACCGGGCCCGGTACTCCGACAGCCGAAGCCGCAGCTGAGGCCCAGGAGCGCCGACCGAGGCCCCGGGAGCAGGACGGGTCCCCGCCGGAAGCACGAGGAGGGAGGTCCCGGGGTCCCCGTCGGACGGCCCCACCGAGGCGACCCGGAGGCATCACGCGGCCCGGCGGACGGATAGCGGAGAAGGTGGGGCCGAGGCAACGGTAGTGCGCCTACACCCCGGCCCCGACCGCCTCAGCTTTCCTCCTGGCCATGCGGTGTTTACCGTGGATTCAATTAATGCCGCGAAGATCACAGGATGAAGTCCGTAGTGTCTCGCTCGTGCAGCATCGGCCGACACCCGCTGGCCGGTCCTGTGACGACCGCGCCGGGTGGGTGGGCGTTGGCGCTGGGCGAGGACGACGGCCCGCAGAGCAATTCGCGTCCGGACGCCGTCCTGCTGGAGGAGCTGGAGCCCATGAGCATCCCCCGCCCCGTCTCTGCCCCGCTGTCCCCGCCCGCCCGGTTGTCCAGTGCGCTCGGCATTCCGCCCGAGCTGCCGGCCGCGGACGAGCAGGACTTCGAGGAGCTGCCGCAGGGCCGCTTCCTGGACCGCGAGCGCAGTTGGCTCGCGTTCAACGAACGCGTACTGGAACTGGCCGAGGACCCAGGGATCCCCCTGTTGGAACGGGCCAAGTTCCTGGCGATCTTCGCCAGCAACCTGGACGAGTTCTTCATGGTCCGGGTGGCCGGCCTCAAGCGCCGGATCGCCACGGGAGTGGCCCAGCGCAGCGCCTCGGGCCTTCAGCCGCGCGAGGTGCTGGACCTGATCTGGACCCGTTCGCGCGAGCTCATGGCACGGCACGCCGCCGCGTTCCAGCAGGAGGTGCTGCCGGACCTCGCCGCCGAGGGGATCGAGGTGGTCCGCTGGTCCGAGCTCGCCGAGAAGGAGCAGGCGCGGCTGCACTCGCTGTTCCGGCAGAAGATCTTCCCGGTTCTCACCCCGTTGGCGGTGGACCCGGCACATCCCTTCCCGTACATATCGGGGCTGTCCCTGAACCTGGCGGTCGTCGTGCGCAACCCGGTCTCCGGGCACAAGCACTTCGCCCGGGTGAAGGTGCCGCAGTCGCTGGCCCGCTTCCTGGAGGCCTCCCCGCAGCGGTACGTGCCGCTGGAGGACGTCATGGGGGCGCACCTGGAGGAGCTCTTCCCCGGCATGGAGGTGCTCGCGCACCACGCCTTCCGGGTGACCCGCAACGAGGACCTCGAGGTCGAGGAGGACGACACCGAGAACATCCTCAAGGCTCTGGAGAAGGAGCTCATGCGGCGGCGGTTCGGCCCGCCGGTGCGGCTGGAGGTCGAGGAGTCGATCGACCCCTACATCCTGGACCTGCTGGTGCGGGAGCTGAACATCACCGAGGCGGAGGTCTTCCCGCTGCCCGGTCCGCTCGACCTGACCGGTCTGTTCGGCATCGCGGAACTGGACCGGCCGGAGCTGAGGTACCCGAAGTTCGTGGCGGGCACCGCCCGCGGACTGACGGACGTGGAGTCGGCCTCGCAGCCGGACATCTTCATGGCGATGCGGGAACGGGACGTGCTGCTGCACCACCCGTACGACAGCTTCTCCACCTCGGTCCAGGCCTTCCTGGAGCAGGCCGCGGCCGATCCCGACGTGCTGGCGATCAAGCAGACGCTGTACCGGACCTCCGGTGACTCGCCGATCGTCGACGCGCTGATCGACGCGGCGGAGTCCGGCAAGCAGGTGCTGGTCCTGGTCGAGATCAAGGCACGCTTCGACGAGCAGGCCAACATCAAGTGGGCCCGCAAGCTGGAGGAGTCCGGCTGCCACGTGGTCTACGGCCTGGTCGGGCTGAAGACGCACTGCAAGCTGTCGCTGGTGGTCCGGCAGGAGGGTGACACCCTGCGCCGTTACTCCCACGTCGGCACCGGCAACTACCACCCGAAGACGGCCAGGCTGTACGAGGACCTCGGTCTGCTGACCTCGGACCCGCAGGTCGGCGCGGACCTCTCGGACCTCTTCAACCGGCTCTCCGGATACTCGCGCCGCGAGTCGTACCGCCGGCTGCTGACCGCGCCGCGCGGTCTGCGGGACGGTCTGGTCTCGCGGATCCACAACGAGATCGCCAACCACCGGGCCGGCCGTCCGGCGCACGTGAAGATCAAGGTCAACTCGATCGTCGACGAGGCCGTGATCGACGCGCTGTACCGGGCCTCGCAGGCCGGGGTGCCGGTGGACGTCTGGGTGCGCGGGATCTGCGCGATCCGGCCGGGGGTGCCGGGGCTGAGCGAGAACATCCGGGTGCGCAGCATCCTGGGGCGCTTCCTGGAGCACTCGCGGGTGTTCGTCTTCGGCAACAACGGCGATCCGGAGGTGTGGATCGGCAGCGCCGACATGATGCACCGCAACCTGGACCGCCGGATCGAGGCGCTGCTGCGGATCACCGACCCGGCGCACCGGGCGGAACTGTCGGGGCTGATCGAGCTCGGCATGTCGGACGAGACGGAGTCCTGGCACCTCGGGGCGGACGGGTCGTGGACCCGGCACGCGCAGGACGCCGAGGGCAAGCAACTGCGGCACGTCCAGGACCTGCTCATCGACTCGCGTCAGCGTCGCCGGGCCGTCACCGCCCGGTGACGGCCGGTCGCCGCCACGACCCCGCTGACGCGAGACGCGACGACGCGACCGCGCGATCCACTGACGCGAGCCGCTGAGCGGTAGGGAGCCGCTGAGCGGTCGGCCACCAGCCCCGGGGACGGCCCCGGGGGAACGGGGATCTACCTAGTCATGACCGATGCGCCGATGACGGCCCAGGCGGCCTCCACCGCGACCGCCGGGGACATCCTCTCCAGCCATCTCACCGCCCTGGCGGGTGCGTTCCTGCGCGCGCTGCCGCTGGCCGTGGGCGAGGTCGGCGCCAGACCGGGGGCGTCCGTCGTCCCGTCCGGGGGGACGGACGACCTGCTGCGGGCGGTGCGGCGGATCAACGGGCTGCTGCACACCTTCGGCGCGGTCCTCGAACCGGGCTGGACGCAGGAGTCCCGGACCGATCTGCGCTGGCTGCTCAACCTGCTGGCGCTGGAGCCGGGGTACGTGCGGCGGGCGTCCCGGCTGCTGGGTGCGCTGGACGGGCTGAACGGCAGCGAGGCGGACGGTCCGGGGATGCTGGCCGGCCACGTGGGGGCGCCGAAGGCCCGGGCGCTGCTGGACCGGCAGCTGACCCTGGCACGGACCAGGGCGCACTCGACGGTGCTGCAGGAGCTGCGGTCGGCGCGGCTGCACGCGCTGGCGGACCGGATGACGCTGCTGGTGGCGGATGCGCCGCTGGCGGAGCAGGCCGGGGGCCGGGCGGGCGCGGTGCTGCTGCCGCAGGCGGGGGCGGCGCTCACCGCGCTGGCGGTGAGCGTCCAGCAGCTGCCCCTGCAGCGTGCGGCCACGCCGTACGGAGGGGACGGACTGCGCCGGCTGGCGGCCGTGGCGCACACCGTGCCGGCCCAGGGGCAGGAGGCACCGAAGGCCCGGGGCGCGCTGGACGCGGACGCGGCGCTGGCGGCGGACGACGCGCCGTGGCACCGGGCGAGGGTCCTGGTGAAGCGGGCCAGGTACGCGCTGGAGGTGTGCGGGCGGCCGTCGACGGTGCTGGACGAGCTGGACGGGGTGCTGGCGCGGCACCAGGAGGCCTCGGACGCGGCGGTGGCGGCGGCGACGGCGGCGCGCACGCCGCGGATCACCCCGGCGACGGCGTACGTGCTGGGCGTGGTCCACGCCGACCAGCGGCTGGAGGTGGAGGCGGCCCGGTACGCCTTCGGGCGCCGCTGGCCGGAGCTGCCGCCCGGCCCGGAGGCCTGGCTGGAGCTGCCGCCGGCCGACGGCTGGGGGACGGCGGCGGAATCCCGGACGGCCTGAGGTGGGGAGACGGTCGGCGGTCCCCGGCCGGGGACCGGTGGTGCTGGCCGCCGGGGCCGTGCTCTGGCTGCCGGGACGGGTGAAGAGGAGCGGTCGGCTGGGGCGGCCCCGGATCGCGGTGATCCACCGGCCCAAGTACGACGACTGGAGCCTGCCCAAGGGAAAGCTGGACCGGGGCGAGGGCGTGGTCGAGGCCGCGCTGCGCGAGGTGTGGGAGGAAACCGGGTTCACCTGCGTGCTGGGGGAGGAGCTGCCGGCCCAGCACTACCTGGCGCAGGGCCGTCCCAAGGAGGTCCGGTACTGGGCCGCGGTGCCGGCGGCGGGGGAGTTCCGGCCGAACCGGGAGGTGGACCGGCTGGAGTGGCTGCCGGCCGGGAAGGCCCGGGCCCGGTTGACCCACGAGCGGGACCGCCGGCTGGTCGACGCGCTGCTGGAGCTGCTCGGGGCGCGGCCGGTCCGGTCGGCGTCCGCGGAGTCGTGAAGGAACGGTGGAAGTGATCTCGCCGCGCCCGGGTCGTGACGCAACCGTTACTACCTGACGTAGTTTCCTGCCATCCGTTCGAGGTTCACTCTCCGTTCACTTACGACCGGCTGACGCGTCACCTACCCGGCTTAACTTCGGTGTCACCGGAGGGCCGAACAGGCCCCGGACCACAGCAGAACCCGCGCTCCGCCGTGTCGTGCACGGCCCGCGCGCAGGGCAATGCCACAGAAAGGGACACCCTGTGAAGCTCCAGCGGAACGGCCGCTCCAAGGCCCTCGCGATCGGTGCCATGGCGCTCGTCAGCTCGCTGTCGCTCGCCGCCTGCGGTTCGGACGAGAACACCACCACCGGCGCCTCGGGCAGCGGCTCCGCCGCCCCGGCCGCCAAGATCGAGTGCGGCCCCAAGCCGGCCGCGCTGCTGGCCGCCGGCTCCACCGCGCAGGGCAACGCGATCGACGTCTGGAAGACGAACTTCGCCGCTGCCTGCAAGGAGTCCTCGGTCAACTACGGCGGCGGCGGCTCGGGCGCCGGTGTCCAGCAGTTCACCCAGGGCAAGGTCCAGTTCGCCGGTTCCGACTCGCCGCTGAAGCCGGCCGAGGTCGACGCCACCAAGGCGATCTGCACCGGTGGCCAGGGCATCAACCTGCCGCTCGTCGCCGGCCTGATCTCGATCGTCTACAACGTGGACGGCGTGGACAACCTGGTCCTCGACGGTCCGACCACCGCCAAGATCTTCGACTCGCAGATCACCAAGTGGAACGACCCGGCGATCGCGGCGCTCAACCCGGGCGCCAAGCTGCCCGACGCCGACATCCAGGCCGTCCACCGTACGGACGACTCCGGCACCAACGAGAACCTGACCAAGTACTTCGCCAAGGTCTCCAACGGCGCCTGGGCCTACCCGGCCGCCAAGGCGTGGGCCGGCAAGGGCGGGCAGGGCGCGAACGGCTCCGCCGGTGTCGCGGCCCAGGTGAAGCAGGTCAAGAACTCGATCAGCTACGCCGAGCTGTCCTACGCCCAGACCAACAACCTGAAGAGCGCCGCCATCAACACCGGCGCCTCCAAGCCGGTCGAGGCCACCGCCGCCAACGCCGCCACCACCTTCGCCAAGGCGAAGATCGCGGGCACCGGCAGCGACCTGGCGCTGACCCTCGACTACGGCACCAAGGACGAGGGTGCCTACCCGCTGGTCCTGGTCACCTACGAGATCGTCTGCGACAAGGGCAACAAGGCCGAGAGCCTCGACGCCCTGAAGGCGTTCCTGACCTACGCGGCCAGCGACGCCGGGCAGAAGGCCGTCGGCGAGGCGGGCTACGTCCCGCTGCCGAAGGAGCTGACGGACAAGGCCAACGCGATCATCCCGACGCTGGCCTGACCTCAGCAGGACCTCCGATGGAGCGGCCCCGTGGACGAGGGGGGCCGGGGCCGCTCCACCGGACGCATTGACCTAGAAGCACGTCCGGGGCACCGCCGCCAGGGTGCCGCCCCCTCGGGGCAGCACCACCAGACCGGAGTAGACCAATGACTTCAAACACCCCTGCCGCCCCGCGAGGCAGGGAACGCCGCAAGCGTGACAGCCGGGTCGGCGACAAGATCTTCATGAACCTGTCCCGCGGGTCGGGCATCCTGCTGCTGGTCATCATGGCCGCCATCGCAGGCTTCCTGACCTGGCGCGCGGGTATCGCGCTGACCAAGAACGAGGGCAACTTCCTCACCACCTTCGAGTGGACGCCGGACGCCCCGAAGCCGGTCTTCGGCATCGCCGTCCTCGCGTTCGGCACCATCGTCAGCGCGGCGATCGCGATGGCGATCGCCGTCCCGGTGGCCATCGGGATCGCGCTGTTCATCTCGCACTACGCCCCGCGCCGGATCGCCCAGCCGTTCGCCTACCTGGTGGACCTGCTGGCGGCCGTGCCCAGCATCATCTACGGCCTCTGGGGCGCGCTCTTCCTGGTGCCGCACCTGTACGGGCTGACCAGCTGGCTGGACGAGTACCTCGGCTGGACGTACATCTTCGACCAGTCCAAGGTCGGCACCGCCCCGCGCACCCTGTTCACCGTCGGCATCCTGCTGGCCATCATGATCCTGCCGATCATCACCGCGGTCAGCCGCGAGGTCTTCCGGCAGGTGCCGCGGATGCACGAGGAAGCGGCGCTCGCGCTCGGCGCGACCCGCTGGGAGATGATCCGGACCTCGGTGCTGCCCTTCGGCCGCCCCGGCATCATCTCGGCCTCGATGCTCGGCCTGGGCCGTGCGCTCGGCGAGACCATCGCCGTCGCCGTCGTGCTCTCCGCCAACAACTCCCTCTCGCTGCACCTGCTCGACCCGGGTGGCGGTACCTTCGCGCAGAACATCGCGCTGAAGTTCAGCGAGGCCCAGCCCTTCGGCCGGGACGCGCTGATGGCCTCCGGTCTCGTCCTGTTCGTGATCACCCTGCTGGTGAACGGTGCTGCGCGGCTGATCGTCGCCCGCCGCAAGGAGTACTCGGGGGCCAACGCATGAGCGCCGCGACCACGTCCGTTCCGGCGGACGCCCGCCCGGTCGACCGCCCGCTGACCGCCAACCGGCTCCCCAAGTGGGCCCCGGCCGCCATCGCCGCCGGCTCGATCGCCCTCGGCTGCGGCATCGGCCTGGTCGGCGGCCTGGAGAGCAAGCTCCAGTGGGGCCTGATCTCCGCGATCCTCTTCCTGGGCATCAGCTACGGGCTCGCGGCCCAGGTCGAGGGCCGCCGGCAGGCCAAGGACCGGTTCGCGACCTCGCTGGTCTGGGTGGCCTTCATCCTGGCCGTCATCCCGCTGCTCGCGCTCATCACCTACACCGTCCAGCAGGGCGCCGAGGTGGTGGACAGCTACTTCCTGACGCACTCCATGAAGGGGGTGCGGTACTCGGGCCCCGGCGGTGGTATCTACCACGCGCTGATCGGCACCATGCAGCAGGTGCTGCTGGCCACCCTGATGGCGGCGCCGATCGGTCTGCTCACCGCGGTCTACCTGGTCGAGTACGGCCGGGGCACGCTCGCCAAGGCGGTCACCTTCTTCGTCGACGTCATGACGGGTGTCCCGTCGATCGTCGCCGGTCTGTTCATCCTGTCCCTGTGGAACATCGCCCTCGGCTTCAGCTACTCCGGGTTCTCGGGCAGCCTCGCGCTGGCCATCCTGATGATGCCGGTCGTGGTCCGCTCCACCGAGGAGATGCTCAAGCTCGTCCCGAACGAGCTGCGCGAGGCGTCGTACGCACTCGGTGTGCCGAAGTGGAAGACCATCCTGCGGATCGTCCTCCCGACCGCCATCGGCGGCATCACCACCGGTGTGATGCTCGCGGTCGCCCGCATCACGGGTGAGACCGCGCCGGTGATGATGCTGGTCTTCGGCGCGGACATCATCAACACCAACCCGTTCGAAGGTCCGCAGCAGTCGCTGCCGATGTACATCTGGCAGCAGTACGCCATGGTGAACAACGACTTCGGCTACGCGCGGGCCTGGGGTGCCGCGCTCGTGCTGATCGCCTTCGTGATGGCGCTCAACCTCATCGCCCGGGGCATCGCACGCTGGCGCTCGCCCAAGGGCGGACACTGACCGACTGACGTACGACCGGCATCTACGAGCGGCCCCCGGCCGCGGGCTGAAAGAAGACGAAAGAACATGGCCAAGCGCATCGACGTCAGCGGACTGTCCGCCTTCTACGGCAGCACCAAGGCCATCGAGGACATCTCGATGAGCATCGAGCCCCGCTCGGTGACGGCCTTCATCGGCCCCTCGGGCTGCGGCAAGTCGACCTTCCTGCGGACCCTCAACCGGATGCACGAGGTGATCCCCAACGCCCGGGTCGAGGGCAAGGTCCTCCTCGACGACGAGAACCTGTACGGGTCGACCGTCGACCCGGTCGCCGTCCGCCGCGCGGTCGGCATGGTCTTCCAGCGCCCGAACCCGTTCCCGACCATGTCGATCTACGACAACGTGGTCGCCGGGATGAAGCTCGCGGGTGTTCGCAAGAAGTCCGTCCTCGACGGTGTCGTGGAGAAGTCCCTCAAGGGCGCCAACCTCTGGAACGAGGTCAAGGACCGCCTGAACAAGCCGGGTGCCGGCCTCTCCGGCGGCCAGCAGCAGCGCCTCTGCATCGCCCGCGCCATCGCGGTCGAGCCCCAGGTCCTGCTGATGGACGAGCCCTGCTCCGCCCTCGACCCGATCTCCACCCTCGCCATCGAGGACCTGATCGGCGAGCTGAAGGAGCAGTTCACCATCGTCATCGTGACGCACAACATGCAGCAGGCGGCCCGCGTCAGCGACCGCACCGCCTTCTTCAACCTGGCCGGCGTCGGCCAGCCGGGCAAGCTGATCGAGCTCGACGACACGCAGCGGATCTTCTCCAACCCGTCCGTGCAGGCGACCGAGGACTACATCTCGGGCCGCTTCGGCTAGACCGCAGCACCCCGTCACAGCCGGTCTCCGGCCTCCGGTCCCCGGTGGCCGGTCTCCGGTCTCCGGGCCGGCAACGCCCGGAGACGGCCGACGGACCAGAGCTGCTTCGCGGTGCTGCATGGCGGTGCCGCCGCGGAGCATGGAAAAGGGCCCGCCCCCGAGATGTGGGGGCGGGCCCTGTCACGTCCGCAGGGTTCGGGGCGCCGGCCCGTCAGCCCCAGAACAGGTGGACGAACCAGTACACCAGCGCCGCGACGAGGGCGGCCGCCGGCATCGTGATGAACCAGCCGAGGACGATGTTCTTGGCGACGCCCCAGCGCACCGCGCGGATCCGCTTGGTGGCCCCCGCTCCCATGATCGCCGAGGTGATCACGTGGGTGGTGGAGATCGGCGCCTTGAAGACGAACGACGTGATGTACATGACGGTCGAGGCGGTGGCCTCGGCCGCGAAGCCCTGCGGCGGATCCAGCTCGATGATCTTCCGGCCGAGGGTCCGCATGATCCGCCAGCCGCCCGCGTAGGTGCCGAGCGAGAGCATGGTGGCGCAGGAGATCTTCACCCAGACCGGGATCGGGTCGCCCTCGGACTCGTGGCCCGAGATGGTGAGGGCCATGACTACGATGCCCATCGTCTTCTGGGCGTCCTGCAGGCCGTGCGCGAGGGCCATGGCGGCGGCCGACGCGGTCTGTGCGACCCGGAAGTTGCGCTTGGCCCGGTGCGGGTTGGCCCGCCGGAAGATCCAGAGGATCGCCAGCATCACCAGGAAGCCGCCGACCAGGCCGACCACCGGCGAGACGATCATCGGAATGATGATCTTGTCGATGACTCCGTTCCAGATCACCTCGGTACCGCCGGCCAGCGCCGCACCCACCATGCCGCCGAACAGCGCGTGCGAGGAGGAGGACGGCAGACCGAAGTACCAGGTGACGAGGTTCCAGGCGATCGCTCCGACCAGCGCGGCGAACAGGATCGCCATCCCCTGGTTGCCGGTCGGGGTCTCGATGATGCCCTGGGAGACGGTGTGCGCCACCCCGCTGCCCAGGAAGGCGCCCGCCAGGTTCATCACCGCGGCCATCGCGAGCGCGGCCCGGGGGGTGAGCGCCCGGGTGGAGACCGAGGTGGCGATCGCGTTCGCCGAGTCGTGGAAGCCGTTGGTGTAGGTGAAGAAGAACGCAACGCCGATGACGGCGATGAGTGCAGCGGTGTCCACGAGGGTCAGGACTCCTTGACCGCGATGGTCTCCACCGTGTTGGCGACGTGCTCGAAGGCGTCCGCGGCCTGTTCGAGGACGTCCACGACCTGCTTGAGCTTGAGCACCTCGATGGCGTCGTACTGGCCCGAGAACAGGTGGGCGAGCAGCTTGCGGTGGATCTGGTCGGCCTGGTTCTCCAGCCGGTTGACCTCGATCCAGTACTCGGTCAGGTTGGACATGCTGCGCAGGTTCGGCATCGCCTCGCAGGTGAGCTCGGCAGCCCGGGCCAGCACCTCGATCTGCTGCTCGATGCCCTTGGGGAGGGTCTGGATGTCATAGAGGACGACCAGGTCGACGGCCTCCTCCATGAAGTCCATGATGTCGTCCAACGACGAGGCGAGGTTGTAGATGTCCTCGCGGTCGAAGGGCGTGATGAAGGACGAGTTCAGCTGGTGGAAGACCGCATGGGTGGTGTCGTCTCCGGCGTGCTCGGCGGCGCGCATGCGCTCGACGATCTCCGCGCGGGCCGACACGTCTGATCCCAGCAGTTCCAGCAGGAGCTTCGAACCGACGACCAGGTTCTCCGCGGCAGCGGTGAACATGTCGTAGAAGCTCGTCTCCTTCGGGGTCAGGCTAAAACGCACGGAAATCTCCGATGTGCGGGGTAGGGGACTGAACGATGCTAGGTGCAACCAAGCGCAATTGCGCAAACGGGGTGGTCGAAGAGGAGCCGGAACTTCCCCTTCCGTTCGGCTGCCGCAGCCGTGGGCCCGGCCTGCATCCCAGGTGTGGGCGTGAGCCCCCAGTCTGACGGAACCTCGCCCGGATCGCCCCTGCCGTGCGCCGGGAAGACCGGGGTGTTCCCCGGACGGGGGAACCGCGCCCGCCCCCGGGCGCGCGCCCCGTCCGCGCCCCGCCCCCGCCGCGTACCGCTCCTCCGTACCGGCCGACCGGTACGGAGGAACACCACGACCGGCCCCGGTGTTGGACACTGGATGCCGACGCAGCCACCCAGGCACTCAGACGAAGGCGGGCCGATGACCACCACGCAAGCGCGCACCGAGCCGGAGCCGGCGCCGGCGGCCGGGGCGGAAGCGCATGGCGAGCAGACCGCGCCGGACGCGACCACGTCGGCCGCCGTCACCGCCGTCGCCACCGATCCTGCCGGCGCCGCGGCCACCGCCGACGCCGTCGGGCACCACGGTGCCCACGGGGGGCCGCACGGGTACACCGCCCGGAAGGACGCCCACCTCAAGCGGCTGCGCCGGATCGAGGGCCAGATCCGCGGCCTGCAGCGCATGGTCGACGAGGACGTCTACTGCATCGACGTGCTCACCCAGGTCTCGGCCAGCACCAAGGCCCTCCAGTCCTTCGCGCTCTCGTTGCTGGAGGAGCACCTGCGGCACTGCGTCGCCGCTGCCGCCGAGGAGGGCGGCACCGAGCTGGACGCCAAGGTCGCCGAGGCCACCGCGGCCATCGCCCGCCTCCTGCGCAGCTGAACGCGCGGCCGGGGTACGCCCCGGCCGTTCGACCGACGGCCGCCCCGTTCCCTGCCGCCCTGCTTCGGGCTGTCCTGCTTCCGGCCGTCCTGGTCCCGGTGGGCCACTCCCGGCCGTCCCGGCCCACGGTCCCCGGCCGGTCGCTCCCGGCCTCAGTCGTCGAACTCCAGGCCGTTCCGCACGGGCCCGGTGACCGGACCGCCGTCGGGCCGGTCGAGCAGCACCTCGTCGATCCGTTCGGTCGGCAGACGGTCGCCGCTGCTGGCCGTGGCCGCGATCATCAGCTCGCCGGCCAGCTCGATCTCGTCGAGGGCCGCGTCGTCGTGGCCGCCGCTGCGGCTGCCCGTGGACGACATCACCTGCACCACCCCTTCAGCGCCTCGCCAGCCCGGGCGGCAGCCACCCGACGTCCAGCCTAGGCACTCCGGAGCCCGCCCACATGGCACGGACGGGCCATCTCGGAGCCGCCGAAACGGGTGGCCCGGCAGGTATCCCGGGCCCACCCGGTCCGACGGTGTCCCCTTTCGCCCCGCTCCCGGCCCCCGCGCCGGGTCCCCTCCTCCGGCCTCCTTGTCCGCGCCGAAGCGCCGTAGCGCCGCCGGGCCCTGGGCCTGGGCCCAGGGCCGGGACGCGGCCGGGCCACCAGGCCCTACTTCGGGCTCTCGGTGGGCTTCATCGCGTAGATGTCGGAGGCCGGCGGCTCCGCGGCCTCCACCGGCTTGCCGAAGTCCGTCAGCGAGGTGGTCGAGACCACCTTCACCTGGTCCTTCGCCTCCTTCGAGCCCGCCACCCCGGCGAAGGTGAAGACCTCGACCACCTTGTGGAGCCGGCCCTGCTCGTCCAGCCAGGCGTCGTACGGGACCTCCTTGACCGTGAAGGTCTGCGCCGCCATCCGCAGCCCGTCCCCGCCCCGTCCGCCGGTGGCGTCCGCCGCCTTGGTGAGGTCCAGGGTGCCGCGGTAGTGCTTCAGGGCCGCCCCGCCGACCGTCTCGGTGCCGACCAGTTCCGCCTTCTGGGCGCCGCGCAGCGCGCCCGCCGCGGAGGCCGGGTCGGTCGCGCCGCCGCTGACCAGGTTCCCGTCCGGGAGCTGGCGGACGTCGAGCTTGACCCACTTGCCCTCGGGCACCTTGGCGCCGCTGTTCTGCAGGTAGACGGTGCCCGGCAGGAGCACCTCGACGATCTTGCCGGTGGTCGCCGCGCCCGGCGGCACCTGAACCTCCAGCCGGCCGATCCGCTTCACGTAGTCGTAGCCGCCGGTGCCGGTGAAGACGGCCTTCTTGTCGGCGGACTCGGTCACCAGCTCGGTGGCAGCATGCGCGGAGCCGGTCCGGCCCGTGATGTCGGCGGCGTTGCGGACCGCCGTCAGCGGGTCGGCGGCGAGCTGGTCCGGGCTGCTGCTCGCCTGCTGGTCTGCGGAAGCGTCGCCGGCGCCGTCCGAGCAGCCGCTCAGTCCGGTCAGGACGGCGGCGAGCAACGCGGCCCCCGCCGCCGGCCGCAGCCGCGGCCCGGACCGGCCGGTCCGCCGGCCACTGCGCTGTTGGTCGGTCATCTTCATCCTCGCGACAACCCCCTCGGGCCCGACTGCCCCGCCGGCCACCAGTGGATGGGCAGAGCTCTTTCCGGGCAAACGAGTTGACGTGAGAAGGGTTACGCGGGACCCGGCGCGCGCCGGATGTCGCACGCCGGAGCACCGGATACCTCCCGGGCGTCGCGGTCTGGGGCTCTGGAGCGTTACGGTGAAGCACGTGCACAGTGAGCTGCCGGCCAAACCCGGCACCACCCGGATGCCCGAGCACCGTGTCGCGATCAGCGAACACGGTTCCTTCTGCTTCGCGACCTGCGTCTGCGGCTGGTTCTCCCCAGCCCGCCGCTCGCGCGACCTCACCCGGCGGGAGGCCGCCGACCACCTCGCCGCCAACGGCGAGGAGGGCGGATAGGCCGGAGGGGTCCGGGACCCCTCCGCGGTCCGCCCGAGGACGTTCCGGGGGCGCTGCGGTGCGCGGGGGAGGCCCGGGGCGGCTCAGGCCGCCAGATCGGACTCCGGCGGCTGTTCGTCGGCCCGGACGGAGCCCCGCGGGCCGCCGCCGCGCCGGCGCCCGCCCGATCGCCGGCCACCGCCCTGCGGGGCGCGGATCAGCGGGGCGAGAGCGGTCCGGCCGACCGCGTGGCAGAACGGGACGAGCACGGCCATCGCGATCGGCGCCAGCAGCAGGACCACCGCCGTCGCGAGCGCGAAGCCGCCGATCACGTCGGTGGGGTAGTGGACGCCCATGTACATCCGGCAGAAGCCCTGCAGCAGGGCCAGGCCACCGGCGATCCAGCCGAGCCGCCGGTTCACGAGGAACAGCGCCACCGCGATGCCCATCGACATCGTGGAGTGGTCGCTGACGAAGGAGTACGTGCCCTCCTTGCCCTCCACCAGCACGTCCAGGCCGGCATGGTCGACGAAGGGCCGCGGTCGGTCCACGATGGCCGAGATCGGCAGGTTGGCCACCTCGGCGATGGCGACCGCGAGCGGGGCCCAGAGCAGCCCGGCGACGGCCACCGGGGCGTCCGGACGGCGTCTGGCCCGGAGCCAGCCGGTCAGACCGAGCAGGGCGAGGCCGAGCAGGATGCCGTACTCACCGATCCAGGACACCGCGTGGTCCAGCCAGGCCGGGGAACGCCTGGCCAGGCCGTTGACGGCGTAGAGCAGGCCGAGGTCGGGGTTGGTCGTGTCGGCAAGCGGCGTCGACACGCCGCACCTCCTTCTGGTCCGCAGCACCTGATCGTTCCGGCCGTGGTCCGCGCAGCGCCGCCCAGGTCAGGTGGGCTGACGCGGGACCATCCGACACAACGTCATAACCGGTGCACAGCGTTCCACGGAAACGCGCGGTTATGGAAACTTGACTCAGCGTCCACAGTGCACTCACACCGCGCGGGCGGGCGGGGTCAGCTCTTTGCGGGCCTTTGACCTGCACCTGCCGTGACGGGGCCGGTGGCGATCGGGGTCCTGGCCGCCGCCGGAGCGGGGGTCCCGGCCGGGTTCGGGGCGGGGGTCGTCGGGTTCGGGGCGGGCGTGGCCGGGGCCGCCGGGTCGCCGGGACGGCTCGGGGCGATCACGGTGCCCTCCGCGTCGCGCATCGGCAGCGCCTGGGCGGCGTCCGACGCGACGCGGGTGGCGCCGATGTACTCGCGGGTGTCGATCTTGTCGTAGCGGATCACCGCGTTCGTGTGCGGCGCGTTGATCATGTAGCCCCCGCCCACGTAGATGCCGACGTGGTGGATGCTGCGCGGATCGCCGAGGTCGGTCGCCCAGAACACCAGGTCCCCCGGGCGCAACTGGTCGCGGGAGGGGTGCGGCCCGGCGTACCACTGGTCGTTGGCGACCCGGGGGAGCTTGATCCCCACGCTGGCGTACGCGGCCTGGGTCAGCCCCGAGCAGTCGAACCGCCCGTTCTGCGAGGGCAGCCCCTCACCGCCCCACTGGTAGGGGGTGCCGAGCTTGGTCTGCGCGAAGTAGATCGCGGCCGCCGACTGCGAGGAGACCTCCACCGGTGCGACCGGTGCGGCGAAGCTCCCGGCCGTCGCCAGGATGTTCCGCACGTAGCCCTGGGTCTCCTTGTACGGCGGAACGCCCTGGTACTTCGTCACCGCGCCCGGGCCGGCGTTGTAGGCGGCCAGCATGTTGGACTGGCGGTCACCCGGGACCTTCGCGACGTAGGCGGCCAGCGCACAGTCGAAGGTGGCCGCCGAGGCGATCGCGTCCAGCGGGTCCCAGGGGTCCTTCCGGCCGTCGTTGTTACCGTCCGTCCCGTAGGCCGACCAGGTGTCAGGCATGAACTGTGCCAATCCCTGTGCTCCCACGTAGGAACGGGCCCGTGGGTTGAAACCGCTTTCCTGGTAGAGCTGTGCCGCGAGCAACGGCGGTGAGAGGTCGGGGCAGAGCTGTCCCCACTGCTGGATCGGCCCCTGGTACGCCGCCGGAACGGTTCCCGGGGAGAGGCCGGCGCGATTGCCCGACTGTTGTGGTGTCCCACTCGCCGCAAACGTCCCGACGGTCACCAGACCGACGAAGCCGATCAGGACAACTCCCGCAGCGGCGGCGGCCGTACCGGCCTTCCGGAGTACCATCAGCACCATCCCGACGAATCGTCAGTCGAAGTGTCCCGGAAGGCGTTGCTCACCGCAATCATCAGAGATACAAAGAGTGAGCGCTATCCTTCGTACGGTGGACATCCTCGCGTACGTGTCCGATGCCTCACGACCAATCTGCGAGAAGTAGCCAAGTCGACATCAGATCTGGCCAAGAATAGGTACTGACCCTTCGCGCGGGCGGGGTCTGGGCCCTTGAATTTGCCTGATCGGGCGGTGAGATGGAAATGGACCTGAGCAGCGTGAACAGCATCGCGATCGGCCACTTGGCCGAGGACCCCCCCAAGAAGCCGAATATCGACACCATCATCGGTGGGATCGCGCCGGACTGGGGCCCGTTCGCGAGCCTCGGGTCCGAGGCCCGGGTGATGGTCCAGGTCGTCATGGCCGTCGCGATCCTCGCCTGCCTCGGCCTCGCCGTCTGGGGTGCGGCCAAACAGCGGATCGGCGCCACCGCGATGCGTGACAGCTTCGGCGCCGAACAGGGCAAGGGGCTGATCATCGCCGGGCTGACCGGCGTGTTCATCATTGGATCACTCGGCACTCTGTTCACCATTGTGTACGGCATGGCCATCTGACGATCGGACAGATCGGGTGGTGACGGTGCGGGGAGACGGGGAACCGCCCGTCGCCGGGCCGACCGACCACCCGGCACGGTCGACCGTCCGACCGGACGGCCGTCCGGTCGACCGGGATCCGCCGGAGTCCCCCCGGGAATCCCGCCCCACCACCTCTCCCTCCGCGCCCGCCCCCGGGCGGAGGGGCCCCCGGAGCCGCCCCGGCTCCCCGCACCAGGAGGGCCGCCGTGCCGTTGTCCGACGACCAGCCGCACACTCGCACGCGGCTGCCGGTCGGTGAACAGCCCTCCTCCCTGGCGGCCGGCCGTCAACCCAGGCCGCTGCGCACGCTGCTGACGGTCCTGGTGGTCGTCACGCTCCTGGTGGTCGCGATCTCCATCGCCAACCGGGGCAAACCCGACCCGTCCGGCACCCCCGCGGGCGGCTCCGCCGACCGGGCCACCTCGACCGCCACCACCGGCGCGGGCCCCGCGCCCAGCGGCGACCAGCCCGTCGACACCACCGCCAACGGCATCGCCGCAGGCTTCCCGCACACCGACCAGGGCGCCCAGTCGGCCGCGGCCAACTACGCGGTGGCCATCGGCTCCGCCGACATGTTCCGCACCGACAGCCGCCACACCATCGTCGCCACCATCGCCGACCCCACCGCCACCCCGACCCTCCAGGCCCGCCTGGACCAGGGGTTCGGCGGTGACACCGTGACCCGCTACGGACTGGACGCCCAGGGCCGCGCACCCAAGGGGCTCACCTTCGTCAGCCGTACCGTGCCGGTCGGTACCAAGTCGGTCGGCTACAGCGACACGGAGACCAAGGTCGAGGTCTGGTGCACCGGCCTCACCGGCCTGGCCGGCGAACGGTCCGTCCTCCCGGTCGTGGCGAACTGGTTCACGCTCACTTTCACCCTCCGCTGGACGGGCAGCGACTGGAAGCTCACCGACTACGCCAGCCGGCAGGGCCCCGCCCCCATGCCCGGCGACCAGCAGGCCGCCACCGCCGACGAGATCACCGGCGCCGTCCAGCAGTTCGGGGGTTTCCGCTATGCCCGTTGACCACAGCACCACCCGGTTCCTGCCTCGCACCGGAGGAGTGCTCGGAGCTCTGGTGGTCCTGCAGACCGCTGCTCTTCTTCTGGCATCCCATGCATTCGCAGAACCCAGCCCAAGCGCCACTCCAACCCCTAGCCCTACGGCGTCGCCGAGCGGTAGTGATTGCGACGTGCTTCCCCTGCCGGGAAGCGGTGTCTACTGCGCATCCAAGCCAGGCGGTGGCTCCGTCCCCGGGAGTGGGACGGTGGGGAGTGTGACGGATCCGCTGGGGTCGTTGGCGAAGGGGTGTGCGCAGGCGGCGGCGTGGGTGGTGCGGAAGCTGTCGGGGGCGATCGACGGGACGACGGAGGTGGACTTCACCAACGCGTCGTTCCTGCAGCAGTACGCGGTGGTGTTCGCCGCGTCGACGATCATCACGCTGGTGCTGTGGCTGCTGGCGGTGACCAAGCGGGCGGTGCGTGGGGCGCCGCTGGCGACGGCGGTGTCGGAGGCGATCGGGTTCCTCTGGCTGACGGTGGTGGCCTCGGCGTTCACGCCGCTGATCCTGTACACCGTGGTGAGTGCGACCGACGGGTTGACCAAGGCGGTGGCGGTGGGGACGAAGTCGGACACCGGGACGTACCTGGGCGGGTTCGCGGACACCCTGGAGAAGGGTGACATGGGCGGCGGACCGCTGATCCTGATCATCGTCTCGCTGGTGGCCGTGCTGGCGGCGGCGGTGCTCTGGATCGAGCTGCTGATCCGGGCGGCGATGCTGTACGTGGGTGCGCTGCTGGGGACGGCGGTGTACGCGGGCCTGGTGGACAAGCAGCTGTGGAAGCACGTGCGCCGCTGGGCGGGGCTGATGGTGGCGGTGGACCTGGCGAAGCCGATCATCGTGATCATCCTCGGGCTGGCCGGTGCGGTGGCGGCCGGGGCGGGTGCGGACGACGACTTCGCCCGGGTGTTGTCGGGCCTGGCGATCCTCTTCCTGTCGATCTTCGCGAGCGCCGCCGTGTACCGGTTCGTACCGGGCTTCGGCGACGAGATGGTGAACATGCGCCAGGCCCGGGCCAGTGCGGTGTCGGCCGGGTCGGCGATGATCAACGGGACCGCGAACCTGATGAAGCAGGGCATCACCACCCACGGCGACCGCGGCGGGCAGCCTGGCGGCGGGGGTGGGGGTGCCGGTGGCGGTTCGGTCGCACCGGGCATCGCCGCCCACGCGTCGCGGACGCCCGCGCCACCGCAACAGGCCGGGCCGCCGGCCCAGGCCTCGGGTCCGCTCCGCGACAGCAATCCAGCGAAGGGAGGGTGACGGGTAAGTGAGCAGCGAACCGCTCGGCCAGTACGGGGCCCAGTACGCCCAGTCGTACGTGCACCAGCGCCGTACCTATCTGATCGGCAAGGCCCGCCCCAACGCGCCGATCGGCCGGAACAGGGAGTCCGGCGAGATCGTGCTGATCATCTTCGGCGCCTTCCTCGGCATGGTCTGGGGCCTGATGATGCCGATCCTGCCGCTGCGGATCGGGGGCCTGGTCGGCCTGCCCCTGCTGGCGATCGCGGCGGTGTACGTGCCGTACCGGCGCCGGACGTTCTACAAGTGGGTGGAGATCAACCGCACCTACCGCCGGACGGTCCGCAGCGGGCGGGGTGTGTGGAAGTCGGACGCGATGGACGCCGGGACGCGGCTGGACGGCCGCGAGGTGGAGATCGGCCCGCCGCCGGGAGTCGGACGGCTGCGCTGGCTGGCGGCGCCGTTCGGGCCGGACGAGGTCGGGGTGCTGATGCACCTGGAGCGGCGCACGGTGACGGCGGCGATCGAGATCGAGGGCCCGGGCGTCGGCCTGCGGGACTCGGAGGACCAGGAGGCGCTGGTCGACCGGTTCGGGACGCTGCTGAAGCACGTCGCCAACGGGGACGGCTTCGTGACCCGGCTGCAGATCCTCGCCCGGACGCTGCCGGCCGACCCGGACGCGCACGCCAAGGACGTGGAGCGGCGCGGGGACCCGGACTCGCCGCGCTGGCTGATGGAGTCGTACGACCAGCTGCAGTCGATGGTGTCGACCTCCTCCGAGCAGCACCGGGCGTACCTGGTGGCCTGCATGCACTACACCCGCGACCTGGCGGCCGAGGCGCACGCGATGGGCCGGACCGCGAACGGGCGGCGGACCCGGGACGACGAGGGGCTGGCGGCGGTGATGGCCCGCGAGCTGACCGACATCTGTGCGCGGCTGGCGGAGGCGGACATCCGGGTGCGGCAGCCGCTGGGCCAGGCGCGGCTCTCCTCGCTGCTGCACTCGATGTACGACCCGGACCACCCGATCGACCACATCCAGGCGATGTCGAAGCGGAACGCCTGGCCGGCCGAGCTGGACGCCACGCACCAGCAGTACCTGCAGGCGAAGACCCGCGAGTCGGTGACCCGGGAGCCCTGGTGCCACGCGACGGCGTGGGTCAAGGAGTGGCCGCTGACCCCGGTGGGCGTCAACTTCCTGGCGCCCCTGCTGGTGCACACCCCGGACGTGATCCGGACGGTCGCGGTGACGATGGACCTGGAGCCCACCGACGTCGCGATCGAGCGGATGCTCACCGAGAAGACCAACGACGAGGCGGAGGCCAGCCGCGCCGCCAAGATGAACCGCACGGTCGACCCGCGCGACCTCGCCCACACGGGCCGGGTGGACCAGCGCGGCGACGACCTCGCGTCCGGTGCGGCCGGGGTGAACCTGGTCGGCTACATCACGGTCTCCTCGCGCAATCCGGAGGCGCTGGCCCGGGACAAGCGGACCATCCGCGCCTCGGCCGGCAAGAGCTACCTCAAGCTGGAGTGGTGCGACCGCGAGCACCACCGCGCGTTCGTCAACACCCTGCCGTTCGCCACCGGCATCCGCCGCTGATCCACCTGGAGGCCCCGCATGGCGATCGGTAACCTCACCGACGCGTTCACCAGCCTGATGTACGGCAAGGTGGAGACCACGCGCCTGCCCGTGCGCACCTCCACCGGGCAGGCGCAGGCGGTCTACCTGCCGACCGCCGCGCCCGGACTCGGCGACTCGGGCGTGATCATCGGGCGCGAGGTGTACAGCGGCAAGGGGTACGTCTACGACCCGTTCCAGCTGTACGGGCAGCAGCTGCCGGCGCCGCACTGGCTGGTGCTCGGCGAGTCCGGGAACGGCAAGTCGGCGCTGGAGAAGACCTACGTGCTGCGCCAGCTGCGCTTCCGGGACCGCCAGGTGGTGGTGCTGGACGCGCAGGGCGAGGACGGGGTCGGCGAGTGGAACCTGATCGCCAACGCGCTCGGCATAAAGTCGATCCGGCTGGACCCGATGGCGGCCCGGGACGGCGGGGTGAAGCTCAACCCGCTGGACCCGGCGATCACCCAGACCGGGCAGCTGTCGCTGCTGCGCACCATCGTCGAGGTGGCGATGGGGCGGGGTCTGGAGGAGCGGGCCGGCTTCGCGCTGAAGGCCGCGCACGCGCACGTGGCGGCCAACGTCCTGGACCGGCAGCCGGTGCTGGACGACATCATCGACACCCTGCGCAATCCGGCACTGGCCTCGGTGGAGTCGCTGGGCGTGGCGGTGGACGAGGTGCAGTCGTGGGGTCTGGACGTGGCGCTGGTGCTGGACCGGCTGGTCGACGGTGACCTCAGGGGCATGTTCGACGGGTCGACCACCGACGGCATCGACCTGGACGCGCCGCTGATCGTCTTCGACCTCTCGCACATCGACCGGAACTCGATCGCGATGCCGATCCTGATGGCGATCGTCGGGGTCTGGCTGGAGCACACCTGGATCAGGCCGGACCGGAAGAAGCGGATCTTCCTGGTCGAGGAGGCCTGGCACATCATCAACAGTCCGTTCGTGGCCCAGCTGTTCCAGCGGCTGCTGAAGTTCGGCCGCCGGCTGGGCCTGTCGTTCGTCGCCGTGGTCCACCACCTGTCGGACGTGGTGGACGGCGCGGCGGCCAAGGAGGCCTCGGCGATCCTGAAGATGGCCTCGACCCGGACGATCTACATGCAGAAGGCGGAGGAGGCGCGGGCCACCGGCCGGGTGCTGGGTCTGCCGCGCTGGGCGGTGGAGATCATCCCCACACTTTCGCCGGGCATCGCGGTCTGGGACGTCAACGGGAACGTCCAGGTGGTGAAGCACATCATCACCGAGGCCGAGCGGCCACTGGTCTACACCGACCGCGCGATGACCGAGGACGCCGTCGCCGAACGGGTGCGTGCAGAGCGTCAGTTGGCGTCCGAACCGGGCGTCTGAGCCCGGTTCGCCGGCGGCCCCGACGGGCGCCCGGCCGCGCTCCCCGCGAGCGGCGGCCGGGGTGCGCCGGGGGCGTGCCGGCGGGGAAAGTCCGGCGACGATTCGTCAGTAGGTAACCCTGTCGTTACGTCCAGGGTCCTGACAGCTACGCGCGTTGACTCTAGGCTGCACTCGCGCAACGACACTCAGCGCCCCTACGGACCCGTCCACAGCCGGGCGCTCTCTCTCAGGTGCAGGGGACCCCTTCATGCTCTCCGTCAGATCCCGACGTGCGGCGCTGGCCGTCATCGCCGCCGCCGGCCTGGTGGGCACGGTGGCCGTGCCCACCGCGGCCCAGGCCGCGGACGCCAAGCGTCCCAAGACCGTCAACCTCCAGTTGCTGGCCATCAACGACCTGCACGGCAACCTGGAGGCCCCGGCCGGCTCGTCCGGCACCATCCGCGAGATCGACCCGGCCACCGGCCAGCCCGTCAACACCCCGGCCGGCGGCGTCGAGTACCTGGCCACCGCGCTGCGCGACGCGCGCATACCGGCCGACGACTCGATCACCGTCGCCGCCGGCGACCTGGTCGGCGCCTCCCCGCTGACCTCGGCGCTCTTCCACGACGAGCCCACCATCGAGGCGCTGGACAAGCTCGGCCTGGACGTCACCTCGGTCGGCAACCACGAGTTCGACGAGGGCGCCGCCGAGCTGCGCCGCCTCCAGGACGGCGGCTGCCACCCGGTCGACGGCTGCTACGAGGAGGGGCGCAAGTTCAAGGGCGCCAACTTCAACTACCTGTCGGCCAACGTCACCGACGAGAAGACCGGCAAGCCGCTGCTGGCCCCGTACTGGGTGACCAAGTCGCAGGGCGTGAAGGTCGGCTTCATCGGCGTCACCCTGGAGGGCACGCCGAACATCGTCACCGCCGAGGGCGTCAAGGGCCTGAAGTTCGGCAACGAGGTCGCCACGATCAACAAGTACGCCGCGGAGCTGAAGGCCAAGGGCGTCAACTCGATCGTCGCGCTGATCCACGAGGGCGGCCTCCCGGCCAGCAGCACGTACAACTACGACTGCGGCCCGGCCGGCCAGGGCATCTCCGGCCCGATCGTCGACATCGCCAAGAACATCGACCCGGCGGTCGGCGCCATCGTCACCGGTCACACCCACAACGCGTACGCCTGCACCATCCCGGACCCGCAGGGTGTGCCGCGTTCGGTGACCAGCGCGGCCTCCTTCGGCCGGCTCTACACCGAGATCGACCTGAAGCTCGACAAGACCACCGGCACGATCGTCCGTCCGTCGGTCAAGGCCGAGAACCACATCGTGCGCCGCACGGTCGCGAAGGCCCCGGACATGACGGAGCTGATCGCGCACTACTCCAAGCTGGCCGCGCCGATCGCCAACCGCCCGATCGGTTACATCGCCTCGGACATCAACGGCCGCGGCAACAGCGACCCGGAGAAGCCGCTCGGTGACGTGATCGCCGACGCCCAGCTGGCCGGTCTCGCGCCCGCCGACAAGGGCGGCGCGCAGATCGCCTTCATGAACCCGGGCGGTATCCGCTCCGACCTGGTCTTCAAGGCCAGCGGCGCCGAGGGCGACGGGGTGGTGACCTACGGCGAGGCGTTCACCGTCCAGCCGTTCACCAACATGATGCAGGTCAAGACGCTGACCGGCGCCCAGCTGATCCAGCTGCTCCAGCAGCAGGTGAGCGGTCCCAACGAGGCCTCGCCGAAGATCCTGCAGTCCTCCAAGGGCCTCACCTACACCCTGGACATGCGCAACAAGGGTGCCGAGCGGCTCGTCGTCGACTCGGTCCGGCTGAACGGCGCGCCGATCGACCCGGCCGCCAAGTACCGGGCCGCGGCCAACGAGTTCCTGGCCGGCGGCGGCGACGGCTTCCCGGCCTTCGCGGCCGGCACCGACAAGCTCGTCGGCGCATCCGACCTGGACGTCTTCGCCGCGTACCTCGGTGCCAACAGCTCGGCCGCCGCGCCGCTGCAGGCGCCGGCGCAGGACCGCATCAAGGTCATCGGCCCGGGCAGCAGCATCGGCTGACCGTGAGCCGGTCGGGGCGGGGCGCCGTCGGGGCGCCCCGCCCCTCTGTGTTTTCCGGGCCTGTTGCCCGACGCCCGCCGCCTGTCGCGCGCGCCTTCCTGGGCGGCACCCGGGCTCAGGCCCTGGTCGGCCCGCCGGGCATCCGGACGGTGGCGAGCGTGCCCGGGCCGCCGTCCGGGGCCGGGCCGAGCGACACCTCGCCGCCGGCCTCCCGGACGCTCTGCGCCACGATCGACAGCCCCAGCCCGGAGCCCGGGAGCTGGCGCGAGGACGGCGAGCGCCAGAACCGGTCGAAGACGTAAGGCAGTTCGTCCGGCGGGATGCCGGGACCGTGGTCGCGGACGGTCAGTACGCCCTGCTGGAGGCGGACGTCGACGGCTCCGCCGGGCGGGCTGTACTTGACCGCGTTGTCCAGCAGATTGATCACGGCGCGTTCGAGGGCCGCGGCGTCGGCGTGCACGAACCAGGGCGCGACGTCGGTCTCGAAGACCAGCCCGGGGCCGCGCAACCTGGCGCGGGCGACGGCGCGTTCGGCGATCTCGTGCAGCGCGACCACGGCGAGGTTCCCGCCGGGCTTGGGGGAGTCCGGACGGGACAGCTGGAGCAGGTCGCCGATCAGGGCGGTGAGTTCCTGCATCTGGGCCTTCATGTTGCCCAGCAGCTTGGTCTTCGTGGCGGGCGGCAGCGGGCGGCCGGTGTCGTCGCTGCGGATGAGCAGGTCGACGTTGGTGCGCAGCGAGGTGAGCGGGGTGCGGAGCTCGTGCCCGGCGTCGGCGATCAGCCGGGTCTGCCGCTCGCGGGAGTTGGCCAGCGCGGTGCTCATCGAGTTGAAGGAGGTGGAGAGCCGGGCGATCTCGTCCTCCCCGTGCACCGGGATGGTGGTGCCGACCTCCTCGGTGCGGGCGATGTGCTCCACGGCGTCGCTGAGCCGGTCGACCGGCTTGAGCGCGGAGCGGGCCACGAGCCGGCCGGCGAGCCCGGCCAGGATGACGCCGCCGACGGCCACTCCGCCGAGGACGAAGGCGAGTTGGCGGAGATCACGCTCGATCCCGTCGACGGGGGCGGCGGTGAGGTAGGCGTAGCGGTCCCCGGTCGACGGGTCGGCGAGCAGGTTGACGCGGACCATGGCCGGGGTGCCGTCGAGGTAGCGGCCGTCCCGGTAGACGAATTCCTTGGACAGGGTGCCGACGAGGTCGCCGGCCTTGACCTCGACCGCCTTCGGCACCGAACCGGAGGTGAGGCAGACGGTGCCGTTCTTCCCGTAGAGCTCGGTCGTGAACTGGCCGGCTCCCCGGGGCGGGTTGTTGCCGACGAGGTGGGTCGAGAGCCTGTCGCGGATCTTCGCCGCGGCCTCCGCCTTGGCCTGGGCCTCCGGGGGCGACGCGGCGCAGTACCCGAGCCAGCTGCGCTGGAGCGTCGGGTCGGGCGGTTCCGGCGGGGGTACGTCCATGGCGCGGGAGAGGTTCTCCCTGACCTGGCCGTAGAGCTTCTGCTCCACGATGAACCAGCAGGCCAGCGCCGAGGCGGCGATGGCCACCGCGACCGCCGCCGCTGTCAGGAAGGTGAGGCGGCTGCGCAGTGAGCGGGCCCGGTACCAGGCGTGGAGGCGTTGCCGGGTGCGGTGCGGGACGCGCGGCGGGGCGAGGGGGGGTGGTGGGACGGCGGGGGTCACGTGAGCGTGCCGGCGGCCGGGCGGAGCGCGTATCCGACTCCGCGGACGGTCTGGACGAGCCGGGGCAGGCCGCCCTGCTCGGTCTTGCGGCGCAGGTACATCACGTACACGTCCAGCGAGTTTGAGGAGGGCTCGAAGTCGAAGCCCCAGACCGCCTTGAGGATCTGTTCGCGGGTGAGCACCTGCCGGGGGTGGGCGAGGAACATCTCCAGCAGCATGAACTCGGTGCGGGTCAGTTCGACCGGCCGGCCGGCCCGGGTGACCTCGCGGGTCGCGGTGTTCATCCGGAGGTCGGCGAAGGCCAGGACGTCGCCCTCCTCCTCGACCGCGGCGGCCCGGGCGGCGGCCTCGCCGGCGAGGGCGTTGCGGCGGAGCAGCGCGCGGACCCGGGCGAGGAGTTCGTCCAGCTCGAAGGGCTTGGCGAGGTAGTCGTCGGCGCCGACGTCGAGGCCGGTGACGCGGTCGCCGACGGCGTCCCGGGCGGTGAGCATCAGCACCGGGACGGTGTCGCCGCGCGAGCGCATCCGGCGGACGGCGGTGAGGCCGTCCATCCGGGGCATCATGATGTCGAGCAGGACGAGGTCCGGCCGGTCGCGTTCGACGGACTCCAGCGCCTCGTACCCGTCGGTGGCGGTGGAGACCTCGTAGCCCTCGAAGGCGAGGCTGCTCTCCAGGGCGTCCCGGAGGGCGGGTTCGTCGTCGACCACGAGGAGCCGGGCGGTGGGCTGCTGCCCGGGCTCGGCGGAGGTGCGGTCGTCAACGGACGGGGTCATGGGCGGTTGCCCTTTCTCTGGGCCTGAGGGCGCGGTGGTCGCAGGGCCGTGCTCGGAGGACCTGCTCGGAGGACCTGCTCGGGTCAATTGTCGGGCGTCGTCAGACGTTCTGGCCGGACTGCAGCTTGGGCAGCACCTGCTTGATGTCGTCGATCGGGATGGCGAAGCCGAGACCGACGCTGCCGGCGCCGCTGCCGCCGGCCGTGGCGCCGGCGCCGCTGGGCGAGTACATGGCCGAGTTGATGCCGATGACCTGCCCGCCCGCGTTGATCAGGGGGCCGCCGGAGTTGCCGGGGTTGAGGGCGGCGTCGGTCTGGAAGGCCCGGTAGGTGGTGGTGTCGCCGCCGGTGGGCCGGTCGCTGCCGCGCAGTCCGGGCAGGTCGGGGAAGCCGAACCCGCCGTTGCCGCTGGTGGTGCCCTCGTCGAGCTGGACGGTGACCTCGCGGTGCTGGGCGCTGATGATGCCGGAGGTGACGGTGCCGGTGAGGCCCTCGGGGTTGCCGATGGCGACGACCGGGTCGCCGACCGCGACGGCGGAGGAGTCGCCGAGGACGGCCGGGGTGAGCTTCTTGGCGCCGCTCGCGGTGATCACGGCGGCGTCGAGGCTCTTGTCGGTGCCGGTGAGGGTGGCGCGGGCGGTGGAGCCGTCGTGGAAGGTGACGGTGATCTGCCCGCCGGCGGCCGCGGCGGCGACCACGTGGTAGTTGGTGAGGATCTGGCCGCCTGCGGTGAGCACGACGCCGGTGCCGGTGGCGGTGCCGTTGGTGCCCTGGACGCTGATCTGGACGACGCTGGGCGAGACGGCCGCGGCGATGGCGGCGACGTCGGCGCCGCCGTCGGAGCGGGCGGCGACCGGGCTGGCGACGGTGCCGGTGCGGCTGCCGGAGCCGTGCTCCTGGGCGGCGACCACGCCGCCGGTGACCCCGCCGAGCACGGCGGCGACCGCGGCGACGGCGGTGACCAGGGTGAGCCTGCCGCGCAGCAGGCCGCGGCGGGCCCGGCCGCCGTGGGAGGCCGGGGCGCCGTCGCCGTGCCCGGACGGCACCGGCGGGACCGGCGGGACCGGGGGTGCGGGAGGGCCTGCGGGCGGGGGAGGGGGCGGAGTGCCGACCGACGGGCCGCCCGCGGCCGGGTACCCGGGGTCCTGGTGGGTGCTGCTGCCGAGCACGGTGCCGGGGATGACCTGCGGATCCCCCTGGCCGTACGGCAGCCCGTCGCCGTACGGGTCCTGCCGTCCGTACGCGGTCCCGTACGGGCCGTCGTCCTGCGTGCCGCCGCGGTACTGCTCGTGATCGCTCATGCCGACCAACGTCCGCCCGCCGGATGAGAATCCGGTGAGAGTGCGCTCAGAACGCCCCGAGAAGCCTGTTGACTTCTCATAAAGCCTGGTCAGGCTAGTTCGCGGGGCCGGCCGGCGAGCAGCCGCAGGAACGCCGGACGACCAGGCGCGACGGGAACTTGCGGACCCGTTCGGTGTCCGAGCCGGGCACCATCAGCGAGTCGTCCAGCACCAGGTCGACCGCGGCCCGGGCCATCGCGTCCCGGTCGGAGGCGACGGTGGTCAGCGGCGGGTCGGCCAGTGCGGCCTCCGGCACGTCGTCGAAGCCGGCCACCGCGAGGTCCTCGGGCACCCGCAGGCCGAGTTCGCGGGCGGCGCGCAGCACGCCGATCGCCTGGTCGTCGGTGGAGCAGAAGATCGCCGGCGGGCGGTCCGGGGAGCCCAGCAGGCCGAGCGCGACGTCGTAGGCGCCGTACCGGTGGAACGGCGCGTCGATCAGGCGCGACTCGGTGGGCAGGCCGTGCGCGTCCATGGCGCGCTGCCAGCCCTCGACGTGGTCGATGACCGGGTCGCCGGGGGCGGGGGACTCCACCGGGCCGCCGAAGCAGGCCACGTACGAGTGTCCGTGCACCTCCAGGAGGTGGCGGACGACGGCCTCGGCGCCGCCCACGTCGTCGGTGACCACCGCGACGTCGTCGATGGCCTCGGGCCGGCGGTGCAGCAGGACGACCTTCGCGCCCTCCATCGCGGCGAACTCCTCGGCGGCCCGCTGGGACGGCCCCTGGCTGACCAGGATCAGGCCGGAGACCCGCATGCCGAGGAAGGCTCGGACGTAGTGGACCTCGCGGTCGTCGACGTAGTCGGAGTTGCCGATCAGCACCAGCTTGCCGCGTTCGGAGGCGGCGCGTTCGACGGCGTGCGCCATCTCGGCGAAGAACGGCTGACGGGCGTCCGGGACGACCATGCCGATCAGGTTGGTGCGGCGGGAGGCCATCGCCTGGGCGACGCTGTTCGGCCGGTAGCCGAGCTGCTCGATCGCCGCGAGGACCTTCTCCCGGGTGGCGGGCGCGACCGGTCGCGGCCCGTTGTTGATGACGTAGCTGACGACCGCGGTCGAGGTACCAGCCAGTCGGGCTACATCGTCGCGCGTCACTTTGGCCACGGGGGGAGTCTACGCGTGTGGCGTGCCGCGGGGCAGAGGGGACCGCGGCTACCGGGCGGTACCCGGAGGACAGCGCGGGGCGAATGCGGACAGGCCGGGCGGGTGTTCCCGCCCGGCCGGCCGGTCAGGCCTCCAGCGGAGCCGAGGAGCGCAGCGAAGCGGTCTCGGGCCGCTCCCCCTTGTCCGGCTTCTCGGGGACGACGAAGCGGTAGCCGACGTTGCGCACGGTGCCGATCAGCCCTTCGTGTTCCACGCCGAGCTTGGCGCGCAGCCGCCGGACGTGCACGTCGACCGTCCGGGTGCCGCCGAAGTAGTCGTAGCCCCAGACCTCCTGCAGCAGCTGCGCCCGGGTGAAGACCCGGCCGGGGTGCTGGGCGAGGTACTTGATCAGCTCGAACTCCTTGAAGGTGAGGTCGAGCACCCTGCCCTTGAGCTTGGCGGAGTAGGTGGCCTCGTCGACCGACAGGTCGCCGTTGCGGATCTCCATCGGGCTGTCGTCGGTGACCACCTGGAGGCGGCCCATGGCCAGGCGCAGCCGGGCCTCGACCTCGGCGGGGCCGGCGGTGTCGAGCAGGACGTCGTCGATGCCCCACTCGGCGGTGACCGCGGCCAGGCCGCCCTCGGTGACCACCAGGATCAGCGGGCAGCCGATGCCGGTGGAGCGGAGCAGCTGGCAGAGGCTGCGGATCTGCGGCAGGTCCCGCCGGCCGTCGACCAGGATGACGTCTGCACTGGGGGTGTCGACCAGGGCGGACCCTTCGGCCGGAGCCACCCGGACGTTGTGCAGCAGCAGGCCGAGGGCGGGCAGTACCTCCGCGGAGGGCTGCAGCGCGTTGGTGAGGAGGAGCAGAGAACTCATACCCGGTAGTCCCCTTTCCGGGTCGTCGCGGTCGCGTTACGGCTGCCGCCACAGCCGGATGGCGCACGTTCGGGGAGGTGCCGAGCGCAGCGCGTCCCGCGAGGGGCGGCGGCGGTCGGCGGGAGGGTGGGGGAAGCGGCGGACACCGGTGGGGAGCCGGAGCAGTCGTCGGCGCGCACGGCGGAACGGGGCGCGCGTCGAGGGTCCCGCAACCCGCGATGCACCGTTTCTGCCTTGCTCATCCGTGAACCTTCCGGTCCTGTCCGGTTCCGGGTGGCGGCCCGGAGCCGGGGTTCCGACACCCCGGCCTGGCCCCGGCACGTCGTTGTGCCGCTGGTGGCGGGGCGGTCCCTGCGGCACGCCGGGGGTGGGCCGACGATTCGCACGGACGTCCGTACTGGCGTCCTGAAAGCACAAAAGGATCCGGGGGCGACTCTGCCCGGACCCTCAGGGGTCGAGGATAGCCGACGGGTCCCCGCCCGGGGGAGGGCTCGAAACCGGCGGTTCGGCCTTTTCGGGCGCGCCCCGGGTGAGCCTGGCCACAGCTTCGCCCGGCCGACGGCGGGCGCCGGGCCAGGGCGGTTGCCGGTGGTGCGGGCGAACAGGCCATCATGGGACGCACATCGGCGGCACCGTGCGCGTACCCCTTTCGGGTGGGGCGCGGGCGCTCCGGTGGTGGACCCGGCCGGGGTACCGGGCCCGGGCGAGGACGACGAGAAGGGGTTGCCATGGGCGCGACCACCGGGCATCACGACCCGGCCGGCGCCACGCGGGTGAGCGGGACGATCCGCTACTGGGCGGCGGCGAAGTCGGAGGCCGGGCTGGCCGAGGAGCCGTACCGGGCGGCGACCCTGGCCGAGGCGCTGGCGGCGGTCCGGCAGCAGCACGCGGACCGGCCGAAGCTCGTCGGGCTGCTCGGACACTGCTCCTACCTGGTGGACGGTTCGCCGGTGGGCGGCCGTGACCACGCGGCCGTGGCCCTCACCGAGGGCGGCACGGTCGAGGTGCTCCCCCCGTTCGCGGGCGGGTGAGCGGCGTGACCGAGCCGAACAACCCCACCCCGGACAGCAGGCCGCAGCGGCAGTATCCGTACGGACCGCCGCAGCCGCAGCCGCAGCCGCAGCCGCAGTACCCGCAGGGGCCGGCGCAGCCGCCGCAGCAGCAGGCGCCGCCGCAGCAACCGCCCTATCCGTACGCCCCGCAGCAGGCGTACGCGCCGGATCCGTATGCGCAGCAGGGGCTTGCGGCTCAGCCGTACGCCCCCGATGCGGGGCATGCGCCCTACGGTGGCCATCCCGGTCAGCAGCCCCCCGCACCGCCCTACGGCCAGCAGCCGTCCGCGCCGCAGTCGTACGGCGAGCAGCCCCGGAACGGCCACGGTGGGCAGAACCCGTACGGCCGACCGCCGTACGGTGCCGGGCCGGGTGCGGGTGCGGCGGACGACGCCGCGACCGCCCTGCTTCCGCCGGTGCCCCCGTTGGAGGACCCGGCGGCCACCACACTCCTGCCGCCGGTCCCGGCATCGGACGCGACGCCCGGGGCGCAGGCACACGCCCAGGCGCACGCTCAGGCACAGGCTCATGCACAGGCAAACGCCCAGGCCCAGGCAAACGCCCAGGCGCACGCACAGGCTGAGGCTGAAGCCCAGGCCCAGCCCTTCGACTCGCCGACCATGACGCTGAAGCGCCCGCCGGCCCCCACCCCGACCGATCCGGCCACCGCCCGGGCCGCCCGCGCGGCGCGTGCGGCCCGGGCGGGAC
>NZ_JBEXNT010000114.1:0-32107 GCF_040611255.1 Kitasatospora sp. NPDC002965
GGCCGTGGACGACCCGCCGGACGCCGTCGAGGCCCTCCGCCACGTCCTGCCGCTCCCGTAGGACCTGCCGGCCGAACCGGTGTCGCCGCAGGGCGCTCCACCAGGATCTCCGCCACGATCCGCGCCAGGTCGATGCTCTGGCGGCCGTTCAGACGGGGGTCGCAGCCGGTCAGGTAGCGCTCCGGGAGCTGCTCCTCGCGCAGGTCCTCGCGACCGCCGAGGCACTCGGTCACGTCGTCCCCGGTCAGCTCCAGGTGCAGACCGCCCGGGTGGCTGCCCAACGCCCGGTGCACCGCGAAGTAGCCGGTCACCTCGGCGGCGATCCGCTCGAAGCGGCGGGTCTTCAGCCCGGACGCCGACACCTCGGTGTTGCCGTGCATCGGGTCGCAGAGCCAGACCACCGGGTGCCCGGCGGCCTCCACCGCCTCCACCAGCGGCGGCAGGACGTCGGTCACCCGGTCCGCGCCCATCCGGCTGATCAGCGTCAGCCGGCCGGGAGTGCGGTCCGGGTCCAGCGCCTCGGCGTAGGCGACGGCCTGCTCCGGCGTCGTGGTCGGGCCCAGCTTGAGCCCCAGCGGGTTGGCGATCCGCCGGGCCAGGGCGACGTGCGCGCCGTCCAGGTCGCGGGTCCGCTCGCCGATCCACAGGAAGTGGCCGGAGAGGCCGTACCCGTCGCGCACCAGCGGCACCTCGTAGTCGAGCAGCAGCGCCTCGTGACTGGTGAACAGCTCGGTGCGGGTCGCGGCGGACACCGCCTCCAGCACGTCGAGTGCGGCCCCGGCCCCGGCGTACGCGGTGAGCATCCGCTGCGGGTCCGGTGTGCGGGCCCCGGCCGTCGCCGCCTCGCCGTTGACGATGTCGCCCCGGTAGGCGGGCAGGCCGTCCGGCCCCACCGGGCTGGAACGCGGCTTGGCGTACTGCCCGGCGACGCGGCCGAGCGGCACCACGGGCAGCCCCGACGCGACCTCGAACAGCGTCGCGCAGTGCAGCAGGACGTGCAGGTTGGACCGTACGTGCTCGGGGGTGTTCCCGGCGAAGGTCTCGGCGCAGTCCCCGCCCTGGATCACCAGGGCCCTGCCGAGCGCGACCTCGGCCAGCCGCTCCCGCAGCCGGTCCACGGCGGCGCGCTGCACCAGGGGCGGCAGCGCGCCGAGCTCGGCGCGCACCTCCCGCACCCGGTCCGGGTCCGGCCACTGCGGCTGCTGGCCGGCGGCCCGACCGGCGAGCGCCAGGGCGAGCGCGGCGTCTTCGTGCGCCGTCGGTGTCGTGGTCATCGGTGTCATCCCGTCTTCCTCAGGTTGGCCCACAGATCGGCGGGCAGATCCTTGCGTCGGCGGACCCCGAGCTTGCGGTAGACCCGGGTGAGGTGCTGTTCCACGGTGCTGGCCGTGATGTAGAGGCGGCCGGCGATCTCGCGGTTGGTGTAGCCGAGCACGGCCAGTGAGGCGACGCGCCGCTCGGACTCGGTCAGCGCCCCGACCCCGCCCGGGTCCTCGGCGCCGTCGGCGGCCGGGCCGCTCTCGCCGAGGTCCGCCGAGACCGAGAGCAGCTCCTGGGCGAGCGGCTTCATGGCGCACATGTTCGCCACGTGCAGGGCCTGGCGCAGCAGCAGCCGGGCCCGCCGCTTGTTGTTGGTCGCCTGGTGGACGCGGCTGAGGTCGGTGAGCACCCGGACCTGCTCGTACCGGTCGCCGGAGGTCTCGGTGAGGTCGACCGCCTCGGTGAGCAGAGGACCGCGCCGCCCGGGCGGCCCGGCCGCGGCGAGCAGCCGCAGCGCCGGACCGCGGGTGTGCGGGAGGTCGGCGTCGGACCGGCTGAGCTGCTCGTGGACGAGCCGCCAGGCGCGGTCCCGGTTGTCCAGCCGCAGCCACGCGTCGGCCGCGTGGGTGCGCCAGGGCACGACCCCCGCGCCGTCCAGGCCCCAGGTGCGCAGGAGCTCGCCGCAGGACAGGAAGTCGGCGAGCGCGGCGTGGCCGTGCCGGGTCGCCAGGTAGTGGTCGCCGCGGGCGAACAGGTAGTGCAGCCCGTACAGGGTCTGGAACATCGCCTCGCCGACGGCGTGGGTCAGGTGCTTGGCCGCCGACCGGTGCTCGCCCATCCGGCTCTCCGCCATCACCAGCGTGCCCAGCGGCAGGCCCACCGCGATGCCCCAGGCGGTCGGGCTGAGGTGGGTCAGCGCCGCCCGGCTGCTCTCGGCCGCCGTCACCAGCTCGCCGAGCCGGAGCGCCGACTCGCCGTGCGCGGCGGCGTACAGGGCCGTCGCGGTGGGCGCCTCGCGCCGTGCGGCGGCGGTCAGCAGCCGCTGGCTCCAGACCGCCGCGGTGTCGGCGCGCCCGGCCTGGAGCAGCACCCGCAGGGCGAGCAGCGCGGCCTCCTCGGCCCACGCCGTCCGGCCGTGCAGGTGGGCGTCGCGCAGTACCTGCTGGGCGTGGTCGACGGCCTCGGCCGCCCGGCCGCGGGTCAGTGCGCCGGCGAGCGCGGCGGCGGCCTGGAGCTGCGGGTCGATGTCCGGGGCCACCGTGTGCCGGAGGTCGGCGGGCAGGGCCGGGACGCGGCGGCCCCGGGCGAGGCCCGGGTGGGTGTAGGCGAGCCAGGTCTCGACGTCGCGCAGCGCCCCCGTCTCGGCCGGGGTGGCCCGCTGCGCCGGGCCGGTCCGGGACCGCAGCAGGTCCAGGACGGCCACGGCCTCCTCGCCGCGCCCGTGCCAGAGCAGGTGCCGGACGAGGACGAGCGCCTCGGCGAGCCCGAGGTGGCCGGCCCGGACGGCCGCGGTGAGCGGCGCCAGGTGCCGGGCCGCCGTGGACGGGTTGAGCTGCCACTCGGCCTGCACCAGGCGGTGCCGCAGGACGGCCCGGTCGGGTTCCTCGACCGCCTCCTTGTGGGCCAGGCGCAGGCAGGCCACCGCCGTGCGGTAGCGGTTGTCCAGCAGGGCGTGTTCGGCGGCCTCGGTCAGTGCGGCCACCGCCCACGGCATCGGGGCGCGTCCGGCCTCGACCAGGTGCCGGGCCACCTCGGCGGCGGGGCTGCCCGACTCGTAGCACAGCTGTGCGGCCCGTAGCCGGAGGTCGGTCCGCTCGTGCGGGGCGAGGTCCTCCAGGACGGTGGTGCGCGCCGCCGCGGTGCGCAGCCGCCCGTCGCCGTCGAGCAGCCCGGCGGCGGCGAGCGCGGAGCGGATCCGCGCCACGGCGTCGGGGCTCTCCCGCTCGCCCAGGAGGCGCGCCACGTCCTCGTCCGGGGCGTCGTCGCCCAGGACGGCCTGGGCCTGGACGACCCGCAGCACACCGGGCTCGGTGCGGTGCAGGCAGCTCAGCAGGGCGGGGCCGTAGCGCGGTTCGGGGTCGGCCCGGTCGAGGTGCTCCTCCACGAGAGCGTGCAGCAGCAGCGGGTTGCCGCCGGCGACGTCGACCAGTTCGGGGCCGCTGTGCCGGGCGGACTCCTCGCCGAGCCCCTCGGTGACCAGGCGCAGCGCGCCGGCCCGGGAGAGCGGGGCCAGTGCGAGGCGGTGGACGTGCGGGTGGCGGAAGAGCTCGGCGTGCAGCCGGCGGCGCGCGGGCCACGGCGTGCTGCCGTCGGTGAGCACCAGCAGGACGCGGCTCTGCGGCAGGTGCCGGACGAGGTGGCGCAGGAAGTGCAGTGACGCCTCGTCGGCGTGGCCGATGTCCTCGACGCAGATCAGCACCGGGTTGTCCGCAGCGGCTGCGAGCAGCGCGGCGGTGAGGTCGCGGCAGGCGCGCAGCAGCTTCGGCGGGGGCGGGCCGGCCGGGTCGGGGCCGTGCGCGGTGTCGCTCGGGTCGGCGAGGACGGCCGGGTCGGCGAGGGCCGCCAGCCGTTCGGCGTGCCCGGCCGGCCAGGCGGCGGAGCGGGCGATCCGGTCGGCGACGCCGAAGGGCAGGTCCCGCTCCTGGGCGGAACAGTCGGCGCTGACGACGAGGACCCCGCGGTCGGCGGCCCGGGCGGCGAACACCCGCAGCAGCTCGGTCTTGCCGCTGCCGAGGGGGCCGTCGACGAGGGCCGCCCGGCCCGCCCGGCCGAGACACTCGGTGAGCAGGTGGTCGAGTCGGTCGATGTGCGCGTCACGTTCCAGCAGGGAAGGCACCGGGTACCCCCGACCTCATCTCTTGTAGGCGTTCGGCCGTCGGTCGCCGACGGCTCCCCGGGGAGGTGGCGGCGGTCGCCCCTCCCGGTCGGACCCATCATGGGGACTTCCCGCCCATCGGCGGGGAACTGACCGCCCATGAGCGGGGCACTGCCGCCGTTCCGCGGCGCGGGGCGGCGAAATGCCCGGGCTGGTCACCGACGCGGGTTGTCGACCGGTATGCCGGATTGGAGTTGACGTGCTGTCAATGGAGAACTCCGGGCGCCCTGATGTACCATCGGGAACATATTTGTGGAATGGTGCTTTCCGGATTTACCGCGAGTCGAGGGGGCAGGGTGCGATTCAACGTTCTGGGGCCGCTGGAAGTGCTCTCCGACGGTGTCGAGGTGCCTGTTCGCGGCCTGCAGCAGCGGGCACTGCTCGGTGTTCTCCTTCTCCGCGCGAATAGCGTGGTGGGAATCAACGAGATAATCGCCGCGCTCTGGGGGGACGAGCGTCCGTCCACGGCCCGGAAAATGGTGCAGAACTCGGTGGCCGGTCTTCGCCGTACATTCCAGGCGGTGGGGGATCCGGCGGGCGGGAATGTGGCACTGAATACCATAGTGCCCGGATACACCCTCAGAATCGAGCCGGAACAGCTCGATCTCACCGAATTTCACGAGCTTGTCACATTGGGACGGGCCCGGCTGGCGGCCGGTGAGTGGGCGGAGGCCTCGGGACTGCTGCGCCGGGCCCTGGGCCTGTGGCGCGGACCGGTGCTCGCGGACGTGACCGACGCCGGGCTGACCTGGCCCGAGCTGGCCGCCCTCCAGGGCACCCGGCTCGCCGTCCACGAGGACTGCATCCAGGCGGAGTTGGCGATGGGGCGGGACCGCGAGCTGATCGGCGAGCTGGAGACGCTGCTGGAGGCCGAGCCGACAAGGGAGCGGCTGGTCGCCCAGCTCATGGTCGTCCTCTACAACTGCGGGCGGCAGCCCGAGGCGCTGGACCGCTACCGGCGCACCCGGGACCTCCTCGCCGACCGCTTCGGCCTGGAGCCGGGCCGCGACCTGCGGCGGCTCCAGCGCGCGATCCTCAGCCACGACCCGGCACTGGCCCTGCGGCTCACCGGCGGCCCGGGCGGCGGCGGCCCGGCCGGGGCGGCCCCGTCCCCCGGCGGGGCCCTGGCGGCCGTCCCGCACCCGGCCCCGGACCCGGACGGGCACCGGACCCCGGCCGCGGCCCCGGCGCAGCGCCGTCCCCGGCCTGCGGCGTCCGTCCCGTCGCCGCCCGCCGCCGCCCCGGAGACCCCCGGGGCGCACGCGACGCCCGAACCGGCCGACGGGGAGGCCGCCCCCGTCGCCGAGCACGCCTACCGCCCCTCCTGGGAGCGGGTCGAGCGGCGCCGGGCCAGTGTGGTCATGGTCCGCGCCCGGTGGACGGCCGACGGCGGCGCCGTCGCCCCCGAGCGGATCGACCACGCCACCAAGGAACTGACCGCCGTCATCCGGCGGGAGACCGCGCCGTTCGGCGGCCTCGTGCGCCGCGCCTTCGGGTCGGTGTGGCTGGTCGTCTTCGGCGTGCCCCGGGCCCACGAGGACGACGCCGAGCGGGCCCTGCGCGCCGCCCTCGCCCTGCGGCGGCACTTCGCGTCCCCCGAGCCCGCTCCCGGATCCGCCCCGGCCGGATCCGGCCCCCGCCCCGCCTCCGGGTCCGCGTCCGGTCCCGCCGCCGGGAGCGGTCCCGCCCCCGGCGGTGCCCGGCTCGTCACCCACCTCGTGGTCGGCAGCGGCGAGGTGGTGGTCACCTACGACGACAGCGGGACGGAGCCCGTGGAGGTGACCGGCGAGGTCCTGGACGCCTGCCACCACCTGCTGCTCCAGGTCCCCCGGGGGGAGCTGTGGGCGTGCACCGCCACCGTCGAGGCCGGCGGCGCGCTCCTCGGCTTCACCCCGGTGGACGGAACCCCCGGCGTCCACCGCCTGGCGACCGAGAGCCCCCCCGCCCCCGGGGCGCCCGGGCACCCCGCCGAACCGCCCTTCCTGGAACGCACCCACGAGCTGAACCTGCTGCGCGGCGCCTACCAGGACACCGTCCGCCGTCAACTGCCCCACCTGATCACGGTGCTCGGCGAGCCGGGCATCGGCAAGACCCGGCTGATCGGGGAGTTCGCCGCCGGGCTGCGCGCCGAGGCGGGGGAGGACGCACCCCGGGTGCTCTACGCCGGCACGCCCGCCTTCGACGCCCACACCCCGTACGAGCCGCTCGCCGGGGTGGTCCGCGCCTACGCGGGCATCCGCCCGGGCGCCCCGGCGGCCGTCGTCGTCCCCGCGCTGACCGCCGTCGTGCGCGGCCTCTTCCCGCACGCCGTCGCCGGGCGGATCGTCACCGCTCTCGCCGCCTGCCTCGGCCTGCCCGCCCCGGCCTCCTCCCCCGAGGGGCCCGGCGGCGGGACCGTCCCCCGGGAGGAGGTCCTCGGCGCGCTGCGCCAGCTGATCGAGGAGGCGGCCGCCGAACGCCCGCTGGTGGTGGTGCTGGACGACCTGCACCGCGCCGCCGGATTCGTCCGGTCCTTCGTCGAGGACCTGACCGTCCGGCTCGGCCCGGTGGCCCTGCTGCTGGTCGCCGGCGCCCGCTCCGAGCTGCTCCACACCACCCCCTCCTGGGGGTGCGCCAAGCGCCGTTCGGCCCTCATGCACGTGGCGCCGCTGTCCACCACGGCCACCGGCACCATCATCGGCGCGGCCTCCGGACGGCGCCGTCCCTCGCCCGCGGACGACCGCCGCGCGGCGCTCGCCGACGGCAACCCGCTGTTCGCGCAGGCCTACGCCCGGGCCGAGGCCGTCGGCGGCGACCCGGCCGTGGCCCACCCCCCGGCCGTCCTCGCCATCGCCACCGCCCAGCTCGACGACCTCGACCGGACCGCCCGGTCGGTGCTGCGCGACGCGGCCGTCGTCGGCGGGACGCTGTGGCGCGGCGCGGTCGCCGCCGTCAGCCTGCGGGACACCGAGGAGGTGGGCCGCGGCCTGGACAGCCTGGAGTCGCGGGAACTGCTGCGCCGGGTGCGCCGCAGCAGCGTGCCGGGCGACGTCGAGTACGTCTTCCGGTACGCCGTCAGCCGCGACGTCGCGCTGGCCCAGCTGCCGGGCCGCGTCCTGGTCGAGCGTCACCTGCGGGCGGCCTCCTGGGCGGCCCTCCTGGACGTGCCCCGGCCCGCCCTGCTGGCCTTCCACTACGACCGGGCCGTCGCCCTCACCGAGGCCGACGGCGCCCCGGTGGAGGCGATGGAGCGCCGGGCCTGGGAGGCGCTGGTGGGGGCGTCCGCGCGCGCCGCCGCCGCGGGTGACGACGCGCTCGCGGTCAGCTGCCTCGGCCTCGCCCTCGACCGCTGCCCGCCCGGAGAACCCGAGCGGGTCTGGCTCGCCACCCACCACCGGCGCATCCTGGACAGCCTCGGCGAGCCGGCGTCCCCCGCCCGCCCGGCCCGTGCGCACCGCGCCCTGCCCGCCGCTAGGAGGTGACCCCGGCGGGGACCGGCAGCGACTCGGCGAGCTCCCGCACCCGCTCCAGCGAGCGGATCTTCTCGTCCACGTCGGTGACGTTGTTGGTCACCATCAGCTCGTCCGCGCCGGTGCGCTCCAGGAGGTCCGCCAGGGCGCGGCGGACCTCGTCCGCGTCGCCGACCGCCTGCGTGCTGAGCAGCGCGTCGGCGGCGGCGCGTTCGGCGTCCGTCCACGGGTAGGCCGCCGCCTCCTCCACGGTGGGCAGCGGCGCGGTCGGCGAGGCGCCGTTCAGCCGCAGCACCGGGAAGAGCGCCGGGTACGTCAGCCGGCGGGCCTGCTCCGCGGTCTCGCCGCACACGGTGTAGGCGGTGACGATGGCGTGCGGGCGTTCCGCCCGGGACGACGGGCGGAAGCTCTCCCGGTACGCCCGCAGGGCCTCCTCGGTGCCGCGCGAGTTGAAGAAGTGGTGTGCGAACGCGTACGGCAGCCCGCGCCGGCCCGCGTCCACCGCGCTGCGCACACTGGCGCCCAGCAGCCAGACGCGGGGCGGCTGCGGCGGCTCCGGCAGGGCCTCCAGCCGCTGGTAGACGTGCCCGTCGGGGAAGCCGCCCCCGACGAAGCCGAGCAACTCCTCCAGCGCCGCCGGGAAGTCCTCGTCGGGTGCCCGGCGCAGGGCGTGGGCGAGCACCGGATCCGCCCCCGACCGGCCGATGCCCAGGTCGACCCGGCCGGGGAAGAGCGCGGCCAGCGTCCGGAAGGACTCGGCGACGGCGTACGGCGCGTGGTTGGGCAGGATCACCCCGCCCGCGCCGATCCGGATCCGGGTGGTCCGCTCCCCGAGGGCGGCCAGCAGGACGGCCGGGACGGAACCGGCGATCCCGCGCGAGTTGTGGTGCTCGGCCACCCAGAACCGGGCGTAGCCCAGCTCGTCGGCCGCCGCCACCAGTCGGCGGGTGTCGACCAGGGTGTCGGCCGGGCGCCCGGCGGAGTCGATGGACGAGATGTCGAGGACGGACAGCTGGGTCCGGGAACTGCTGGTCATTCCGGGGTGCTCCTTCTCGCGGTCTTACGCATACCAGGTGGGCCGGGGGACTTCGCCGTGCAGGAGGTGGCGGCCCACCACCCGGCCGCGCCCCGGGTCGTCGTCGTGCACCCGCCGGGCCCGGGTGTCCCGCCAGAAGCGGTCCAGCCCGGCCTCCGCCTCGGCGCCCCCGGCGCCGGCCGCCCCGAAGACGCCCGCGGTGACGGCGTCGGCGGCGGCACCGGCCTGCGCGGCCAGCGCGGCGACCCGGACGGCGTGGTACCCGCGCTCCTCCTCGGTCACCGTGCGGCGGCGGGCGTGCAGGGCGTCCGCCTCGGCGCCGACGGCGTCGGCGAACGCCTCCACCGCCCAGAGCAGGGAGGCGAGTGCGCCGTAGTGCTGCGCCGCGTCCGCCGCGGCGGCCTCGGTCAGCGGCGCCCGCGACCACCGGTCGCGGGTGTGCCCCGCGGCGGCCTCCAGCGCGCCCCGGGTCGCGCCGATCAGCACGTTGGCCTGCGCGAGCTGGAAGGCGGGGGTGAGGAACGTGTTGTACACGCGGGGCACGAAGGTCTTGTCCACGTGGCCGAGCGCCCCGGTCCACGGGATGTCGGCGTGGTCGGCGACGACGGTGCCGGCCGCCAGCGCGCGCAGCCCGAACTCCTCGGCCCCGGGCTCGAAGGTCAGGCCCGGGTGGTCGCTCATCGCGAGCGCGCTGATCGGGGTGTCGCCGTCCTCCAGGAAGCCCTCCAGGATGGTGATGTCCGACACCGGGTGGCCCAGGGCGCGGTCCAGCCGCCCGTGGAAGAGCATGTCGCCGCCGGCGTCCTGGATCACCAGGGGCGCCGACCGGGGCTTCGCGGAGCCGCTGAAGAACCACCGGGCGCGGGCCGCCACCTCGCCGATGTGCTGGATCTTCTCGTCGGTGCCGATGAACTCGGCGATCGACACCCACACGTAGTGGTGCGCGAGCAGCTCGCCGACGGAGGCGTCGGCCGCCGCGACGGTCCGCGCCACCCGGTGCGCGGTGGACCAGTCCTGGCCGCCGCCGCCGTACTCGACCGGGCCGAGCAGGGTCACCAGCCCGGACTCCTTCAGCAGCCGGACCTCCCGCAGCGGGGCGGTGCCCTCGCGGTCGCGCCGGGCGGCGCCGGCCGCCAGCTGGACGGCGACCGCCTCGGCCCGCCGCAGCCACACCTCGGCCCCGTCCACCGCCGGGTCGGCGTGGACGGCGGCGTCGTCGAGGACGCCTGCTGTCGTCGTGTCAGTCATTTTTCCCACTTCGTGACGGGCTCGGTGTCGAGCTTCGTGTCGTGCCTGGTGCGGAGCACCGGGGGGTGGCCGGTGCCCTGGTGGTCCGGGGTGCCCGCGTGTCCGGAGCCGGGCGCGGAGCCCGCCGCGTCCGTCCCGTCCGTCGCGTCCGGCGCGGTGGACGGGGGCAGCCGCAGGACGGCGTCCAGCAGGGCCCGGGTGTAGGGATGGGCGGGGGCCTCGAAGATCCGCTCGGTCTCGCCCTCCTCGACGACCGACCCGCCGCGCATGATCATCACCCGTTCGGCGACCTGCCGCACCACGGCCAGGTCGTGGGTGATGAACAGCAGCGCGATGCCGGTCTCGCGCCGCAGCCGGTCCAGCAGCTCCAGCACCTCCGCCTGCACCGAGACGTCCAGGGCGGACACCGGCTCGTCGCAGACCAGCACCTCCGGGCGGCTCGCCAGGGCCCGGGCGATGGCCACCCGCTGGCGCTGGCCGCCGGACAGCTGGTGCGGCCGCCGGGGGAGGAGTTCCGCCGGGAGTCTGACCTGGGCGAGCAACTCCTCGCACCGCCGGGTCCGCTCGGCGCGCCGCAGCCCCGGCAGCGCCTCGCCGATGATCCGCGCCACGGTGAACCGCGGGTCCGCGGAGGCGTACGGGTCCTGCTGGACGAACTGGAGCGCCGAACGGCCGGGCCGCCGCTGCCGCTCCGACAGCGCCGACCAGGGCCGTCCGTGCAGCAGGACTTCCCCGGCGTCCGGTCGGGAGAGGCCCATCGCGACCCGCGCCAGCGTGGTCTTGCCCGAGCCGGACTCGCCGACGACGCCCAGCGCCTCGCCCGCCCGCAGGGTGAACGAGACCTCGTCCAGCGCCTTCGGGCCGCCGAGGCCGAAGGACTTCACCAGGCCCCGCCCGGACAGCACCGGTTCGTCCCCGCCGGCGCCCGCCGCCGGCCGGGGCGGACGCGTCGCCGGGCGGCCCGAGGGCACCGCGTCCAGCAGCATCCGCGTGTACGGGTGCTCCGGGGCGGACAGCACCTGCCGGGCCTCCCCGCTCTCCACCACCTCACCGTGCCGCAGCACCAGGATGCGGTCCGCCAACTGCGCCACCACCGCGAGGTCGTGGCTGACCAGGAGCAGGCCCCGGCCCTCGTCCTTGAGCCGGCCGAGCAGCCGCAGCACCTGGGCCTGGACGATCGCGTCCAGCGCCGTGGTCGGCTCGTCGGCGATCAGCAGCGGGGCGTCGGCGGCCAGGGCGGAGGCGATCAGCGCGCGCTGCCGCAGCCCGCCGGAGAGCTGGTGCGGGTACTGGGTGCGCCGGGCCTCAGGCTCCGGCACGCCCACCGCGGTCAGCAGCTCCACCACCCGGGCCGTGCCGCCGTCCGCACCGGCGCCGCCGTGCAGCCGGGCCGCCTCGGCGATCTCGGCGCCGACCGTGCGCAGCGGGTCCAGCGCGGTGAGCGCGTCCTGGAAGACCATGGCGACCTGCCGGCCGCGCACCGCGCGCCACTGCCGCTCGCCGAAGCCGGTGGTGTCGGCCCCGCCGACCTCCAGCGTCCGGGCGCCGACCCGCGCCCGGGTGCCCGCCAGCCCGATCAGGGAGCGCGAGGTGACGGACTTGCCCGAGCCGGACTCGCCGACCAGCGCCACGCACTCCCCGGGGCCGATCGCCAGCGACACCCCGTCAACGGCGGGCCGCGGCGCGCCGGGGAAGGAGACCCGCAGGCCCTCCACCCGGACGAGGTCGCGCGGCGTCCGCCCGGCGGCCGTGGCCTCCCCGGCCGGGGAGGCCACGGTGGCGAACCCGCCCGTCGTCCCCGCCCGGTCCGCCCTGCCCGCCTTGGCCGTCGTCCCCGTCGTATCCGTCGTCCCCGTGGGACCTGTCGTCCTCGCCGTACTCATCGCACCGCCCTGAGCTGGAGACCGCGGCCGATCAGCGTGGTGCAGACCACCACGACCGAGATGGCCAGGCCCGGCGCGATCGAGATCCACCAGGCGGTCTGAAGGAAGTCCTTGCCGTCGGCGACCATCGATCCCCAGTCGGCCTCCGGCGGGACGGGGCCGAGACCGAGCACGCTCAGCCCGGAACCCGAGATGATGGCCGACCCCAGACCGATGGAGGCCAGGACGACCAGCGGTCCGCCGACGTTCGGCAGCACGTGCCGCAGCACCGACCGCCAGGCCGGCACCCCGAGCACCCGCGCCGCCTCCACGAACTCCGAGCGCAGCACCAGCCGCGCCTGGCCGCGGACCAGCCGGGCGTAGTTGGGCACCCCGGCGATGCCGATCGCGATGGCCACGTTGACGGTTCCGCCGCCCAGCAGCGCCACCACGAGCAGAGCGAGCAGCAGCTCCGGGAAGCCCAGCAGCACGTCCACGACCCGCATCAGGACGAAGTCGACGCGCCGCCCGCCGCACCCGGCGACCAGGCCGAGCAGCGCGCCGCCGCCCACCCCGATCACCGTCGCGCCGACGGCGATCAGCACCGACAGCCGGGTGCCGTGGACCAGCCGGGACCAGACGTCCCGGCCGAGCTGGTCGGTGCCGAACCAGTGCGCGGAGCCGGGCGGTTGCAGGGCCGCCGCGACGTCCGTCGCCTCGGGGGCGTGGGTGGCGAACAGGCCGGGGAAGGCCAGCACGACCGCCACCACGACCAGCAGGAGCGGCAGCGCCACCCCCACCGGCGACCGCAGCAGCCCGCCCCGGCGGGCGGCCGCCGCGGCCGGGGGGTCGAGCAGTGCGGTGGCGGTGCTCACGCGGGACCTCCCTCGCGCAGGCGGGGATCGATCAACGGGTGGAGGAGGTCCACCACGGTGTTGATGACGACGAACGCCGCGCTGGAGATGACCACCAGCGCCGTCACCACCGGCAGGTCGCGCGTGCCGACCGCGTTGGCCAGCACCCGGCCGAGGCCCGGCCTGGTGAAGATGTTCTCCACCAGGACCGCGCCCCCGAACAGGCTGCCCAGCACGAAGCCGGCGAGTGTGGTCAGCGGCAGCAGCGCGTGCCGCAGGGTGTGCCGCAGCAGCACCGCCGTGGCACCGAGGCCCCGCGAGCGCGCGGTGAGGACGAACGGGCGGCCGTCGGCGGTCTCCAGCTCCTGCCGGATGACCTGGGACAGCACCCCGGCCAGCGGCAGCGCCAGCGCCAGCGTCGGCAGCACCAGCGCGGCCGGCCCGTCCGCCCCGATCGAGGGCAGCGCCTGGAACCGGTACGACAGCACCGTCAGCAGGATGATGCCGAGCCAGAACGACGGCATCGAGACCGTCAGCAGCTCGGCCACGCCGGCCGCGCCGCGCACCGCCCGGCCCCGGCCGGCCGTCAGGGTGGCCGCGAGCACCGCCAGCACCAGCGCGGTGACGAGGGCGGACAGGGCCAGCTCGACGGTCGGCCCGACCTGGCTGCCCAGCATCCGCTCGATCGGCTCGTTGAGCTGGTACGACCAGCCGAGGCCGCCGCTCGCCAACTGGGCGAGCTGGCGGCCGTACTGGACGAGCAGCGGGTCGTTCAGTCCGTTCTCGGCGATGATCTGGTCGCGCAGGCCCGGCGTGGCCGCCGCGCCCGGCCCGATCAGTCCGTCCACGATGTCGCCGGGGGCGAGGTGGATGGCGAAGAACGTCACCGTGAGCGTCCCCCACACCACCACGACGCCCGCGGCCAGCCGCCGGGCGACGAACCTCGCCCAGGGCGGCACGGACCGGGCACGGTCGGACACCTCAGGCCACCCCGATGCCGTAGAAGTCCGTGTTGGCGTCGACGTCCAGGACCAGACCGCTCACCTTGCCGTGCTGGGCGACGTCCATGGTGGCGATGTACGCCGGGAACGAGTACGCCTGCTCGACGATCCGCCGCTGCACCTTGCGGTACAGCTCCAGCCGCTGCCCCGCGTCGACGGTCGCCTGGGCCTGGTCCAGCCAGCCGTCGATCTGGGTGTCGCGCACCCGGGCGCCGTTGGCCCCGCCGCCGCCGAACTGGGACTTGGAGTGGTACAGGCTCTGCAGCAGGCTCGGGTCGGAGCCCTGCCAGGCGAAGGCGAAGACGTCGTAGTCGCCCTTGCCGGTGCGCCCGATGGAGCCGGCGGAGTCGAGCGGCACCAGCTTCAGCTCGATGCCGACCTGCTTCAGCGCGTCCTGGATGCCCACGTCGAAGGTGTGGTTCTGGGCGGACACGAAGGTCTGCACGTACGGCTGCTCGACGGTGAACCGCTTGCCGTCCTTGGTGCGGTAGCCGTCCGAGTCCCGCCCGGTGTAGCCGATCTCGTCGAGCAGCCGCTCGGCCTTCTCCTTGCTGAACTCCCAGGCCTTGGCGAGCGAGGCGTCGGCGCCGGGGGTCGAGGGCGCCAGCGGCCCCCAGGCCTGCTCGTACTCGCTCTGGAAGATGCCCTTGACGATGCCGGCGAAGTCGATGGCGTGCCGGGCGGCCTGACGGGCGCGGAGGTCGTCGAAGGGTGCGCGGGCGGTGTTGAGGTAGTACGTGTAGGGCACGCCGGGCACCGCCTTGCGGACCACCTGGACGCCGTTCTGGCCGCGCAGGCCCGCGAGCCGGTTCGCCGGTATCAGTTCGGCGGCGTCGACCTGGCCGGAGGTCAGCGCGCCGACCCGCGAGGCGTCCTCCTTCAGCAGCAGGACGACGATGCTCTCCAGCTTCGCCTGCCCCTGGTGGGCGGCGGTGGGCGGGGCCCACGCGTAGTCGGGCCGGCGCTTGAAGACGGCCTGCTGGCCGGGCGTCACCGACTCGAAGGTGAACGGACCGGTGCCGACGACGAACGGGCCGCCGGAGGAGAGGTCGCCCACGTGGTCGCGCAGCGCGACGGGGGAGTGGAAGCCGAGGAAGGTGCTCCCCACCGCGTTGAGGAGGGAGGCGTGCGGGGCCGTCAGGTGGACGGCCACGGTGCGCGGGTCGATCACCTCGGTGTCCTTGTAGGGGCCGAGCAGGCCCGCCGCCCGCTTGGAGGCCGTCTTGGGCGCCGTGATGTGGTCGAAGTTCGCCTTCACCGCCGCCGCGTCGAACGGCGTGCCGTCGCTGAACGTCACGCCGGTGCGCAGCGTGAAGGTGTAGGTCAGTCCGTCGGGCGACACCGTCCACGACTCGGCCAGCCACGGCTTGACCGTCCCGTCCGGCGCCAGCGAGACCAGCGACTCCAGCACCGGCCGCAGCAGCCGCCCGGTGACGGCGGTGGACGCGGCGTGCGGGTCCCAGCTGTCGGGCTCGACCGCGGCGCCGTAGCGCAGGGTGCCGCCGCCGCTCTTCGCGGAGGGCGGGGCGGAGGAGTCGGAGCAGCCCACGAGGACGGCCGGGCCGATGAGGCCGGCGACGGTGGCGGCAACGGGGAGACGGAGGAATCGACGTCTGCTGTACATGGGTTCTTTCTCGATCCTGCGCGAGGCGGGGGGAACGGTGGGCGGCGTCAGGCCTGCCCGCTCCGCGGGAGGAGGCGATGGCCCCGGCCGCGGACGATGCGACGAGTCTGGTGGCTCCGTCCGGGTCCGATCCCCCTGGCCGTCCCCCTATGAGGGCCCTGACTCCGGGGAGGGGGCCGTTCCGTTCCGGGGGACGCGCTCGGTGTGTTCGGAGGTGCGCGGGTGTGCGTGGCGGTGCGTGGGAGCGTGTGGTTCGGGTGGTGCGCGTGGTTCGGGTGGTGCGGGTGGTTCGGGTGTGGTGCCCCCGGCGTCCCACCCGCCGGGGGCGGTGCGGCCGTTCCGGGGGCCGGAACGGCCGCACCGGGACCGTCAGATCTGCGGCACGGGGGAATCCGCAGACTTGAGGTCCGGTCCGGGAGCGTCCTCGACACCCTCCGCCGCGGCGGGGGCGGGCTCGGACGCGGGGCTGCGCAGGACGAAGGCGGCCACCAGGACGGCGATGCCCACGAACACGGCGCTGAGACCGTAGGACAGGTGGAACCCGCCGGTGAGCGCCTCGGCCGGGCTGCGCTGCTCCCCGAGGAGCGTCGCCGTCCGGGAGGCGGCCACCGTGGCGAGCACGGCGGTGCCGATCGAGGCGCCGACCTGCTGGGTGGTGTTCACCAGACCGGAGGCGATACCGGCGTCGTTCGGCGAGTTGACCGACATGGCCTGGCCGATCAGCGCGGGCATGGCCGCACCGAAGCCGAGGCCGAGCAGGACGAACGGCGGGACGATGTCGATGAGGAAGGTGCCGTCGCTCGGCACCCGGGCCAGCAGCGCGAGCGCCGCCGCCACCAGCAGGAGGCCGCCGACCAGCACCTGGCGCGGGCCGAACCGCTGGTTCAGCTTCACCGCGAAGCCGAGTGAGACGACGGCGATGGTGACCGGGGCGGGGAGGAAGGCGAGGCCGGTCTTGAGCGCGTCGTAGCCCAGCACGTTCTGGAAGTAGAGCGCGGTGCAGAACTGGTAGCCGAACAGACCGGCGACCATCAGCACCATGATGGTGTTGGCGCCGGAGACCGACCGCGAGCGGAAGATGTGCAGCGGCAGCAGCGGCTTGTCCGCGTAGGCCTGGCGGACGACGAACCCGGCGAGCAGCGCCAGCGAGCCGGCCAGCAGACCGAGGGTGCGGATGTCGCCCCAGGTGTACTCCTCGGCCTTGATGATCGTGTAGACCAGCAGCATCAGGCCGCCGGTGGCGAGCACGGAGCCGATCAGGTCGGCGCCCTCGCGCAGTCCGAGCCCCTTCGCCCCGGGGACCACCCGCTGGGTCAGGACGAGCGCCGCCAGGCCGATCGGCACGTTGACGTAGAACACCCACGGCCAGCTGAAGCTCTGGGTCAGCACGCCACCGAGGATCAGGCCCAGGGAGGCGCCCGCGGCCGAGACGAACGCGTAGGCCGCCAGTGCCTTGCCGCGCTCACCGGCGTCGGGGAACAGGGTGATGATCATGCCGAGGACGACCGCCGAGGCGAGCGCGCCGCCGACGCCCTGGACGAACCGGAACACCACCAGCGCCGTCGAGGTGGAGGCCAGGCCGCAGGCCAGCGAGGCGGCCGTGAACAGGCCCAGGCCCCAGGCGAAGACGCGCTTGCCGCCCAGCAGGTCGCCCAGCCGGCCGGAGAGCAGCAGCAGCCCGGCGAAGGCGATGAGGTACGCGTTCACGACCCAGGCCAGGCCCGACTGGGTGAATCCCAGGTCGTTCTGGATGGTCGGCAGGGCGACGGTCACGATGGAGCCGTCGAGGATGATCATCAGGTTGCCGGTGCAGAGGACCCCCAGCGCCAACCAGCGTGACCTGGATGGCTGGAGGGACGGCGGGGCATGCGTGGTCATCGGATTCCTTCGGGGGAATGGCAGGGAGGGGCGCCCGGTGGCGCCCGCGCTCCCTGAGGGCACTTCTTGTTACAGCGCCCATCATGTGTGACCATCAAGTCCACTCGTAAGGAGGCACTTTCATGTTCCAAGGGAACACCGATGTGATCGAGGCGGTCGGAGCCCCGGGCGCCGAGCGTGAGGTGTGCACCGTCCTGGAGGCGCTGAACCGGATCAGCGGCAAGTGGGCGATCGGGATCCTGCTCAACCTCAGCCACGGCCCGGTCCGCTTCACCGAACTCGAACGGGCCGTCCCCGGCATCAGCCGCCGCATGCTCACCCTGACGCTCCGTAACCTCGAACGGGACGGCCTGCTGGTGCGGACCGTCTACGCGACCGTGCCGCCCAAGGTGGAGTACCGGGCCACCGCGATGGCCGACGAGCTCTACACCTCGCTGACCGGTCTCACCGCCTGGGCCGAGCGCCACCGTGACGCCATCGCCTCGTCCCGCGCGGCGTACGACCGCGAGCAGGACGCGGCGGGCGCCCCCGTCGACCTCTGAGCAGGCGCCGCCCCGCCGCGCCCGCCGCTGCGCCCGGGCGCAGCACGAGGCCGCCCCCGTCCCCACCGGGACCGAGGCGGCCTCGCGCCGCGGGCTACTCCGCCACGAAGGTGGAACCCGTCCATTCGAACACCCGCAGCTCGGACGTCCGGTGACGGACCGTCCGGTGCGAGCGGCGGAAGTGCTCGTAGCGGTTCCCGCGCGGCAGCTTGAGGACGTGCTGCTCCGCGTCCAGGAAGCGGAGCCGTTCGTGCTCCGGGAAGGCCTCCGCGGGGCCGCCTTCCAGAATCGCGTTCGGTGCGGTGTCGAGCGCCACGGCGTACTCCTGTTCTGAAGGTCTCGGTGGCTCTGCAGGGCCGGGACGGCGGGGCCGGCGCAGGGCGGGGAACCGGTGGGCCGCCGCACACCCGTGGGCGGGGCCGGTCGGCGGGGGACGGGCCGGTGCAGTTGCCGGGTGTTGCTGCCGGTGAAGGGGGCGACGGGTGCAGGCTTCTTACAGGAAGTTAGCAGTCCGGTAGTCCGCTTCTAACCCCTCAGATCCCCCTACGTTCGGTCACGTCCGACGTGCGCGGGCTGTTCGAATCCGCACCTCCGGGGCGGTCGGGGGCCCCGCAATCGACTTGCGCCGCCCCCGCGCGGTTAGGAAGGATCGTGGACCATGGGACACCTGGAAGCCTCGCATCTGGAGTACTACCTGCCAGACGGGCGGATCCTGCTCGGTGACGTGTCGTTCCACGTGGGCGACGGGGCCGTGGTGGCCCTGGTCGGCGCCAACGGGGCCGGCAAGACGACGTTGCTCAGACTGCTCTCGGGGGAACTGCAGCCGCACAGCGGGACGGTCACCTCCAGCGGCGGCGTCGGTGTCATGTCGCAGTTCGTCGGCTCGGTGCGGGACGAACGCACCGTCCGCGACCTCCTGGTGTCGGTGGCGCCGCCGCGGATCAGGAAGACGGCGGCGGCGGTCGACGAGGCCGAGCACCTGATCATGACGGTGGACGACGAGGCCGCGCAGATGAAGTACGCGCAGGCGCTCAGCGACTGGGCGGAGGCCCGGGGCTACGAGGCCGAGACCCTCTGGGACATGTGCACGACCGCAGCCCTCGGCATGCCCTACGACCGGGCCCAGTTCCGGGACGTGCGGACGCTCTCGGGCGGGGAGCAGAAGCGGCTGGTGCTGGAGGCGCTGCTCCGCGGTCCGGACCAGGTCCTGCTGCTGGACGAGCCGGACAACTACCTGGACGTCCCCGGCAAGCGCTGGCTGGAGAAGCAGCTGAAGGAGACGTCGAAGACGGTCCTCTTCATCTCCCACGACCGCGAGCTGCTGGCCCGCGCCGCGGAGAAGATCGTCGCGGTGGACCCGAGTCCGGCCGGATCCACGGTGTGGATCCACGGAGGCGGCTTCGGGACGTTCCACGAGGCCCGGCAGGCCCGGTTCGAGCGGTTCGAGGAGCTGCGCCGGCGCTGGGACGACAAGCACGCCCAGCTGAAGAAGCTCGTGCACGACATGCAGCAGTACGCCGCGCGCAGTGACGACATGGCCTCCCGCTACCAGGCGGCCAGGACCAGGCTGCGGAAGTTCGAGGAGATCGGCCCGCCGCCGGAGCCGCCCCGCCGGCAGGACATCCGGATGCGCCTGCAGGGCGGGCGTACCGGTGTACGGGCGGTGACCTGCCGGCACGTCGAACTGACCGGCCTGATGCGGCCGTTCTCGCTGGAGGTCTTCTACGGCGAGCGCGTCGCGGTGCTCGGTTCGAACGGCTCCGGCAAGTCCCACTTCCTCCGGCTGCTGGCCGGCGAGGACGTGGCCCACACCGGTGACTGGAAGCTGGGCGCCCGGGTGCTGCCCGGCCACTTCGCCCAGACCCACGCCCACCCCGAGCTGCTGGGGCGCAGCCTGCTCGACATCCTGTGGGCCGAGCACGCGAAGGACCGCGGCGGCGCGATGTCGGTGCTCCGGCGGTACGAGCTGGAACGGCAGGCGGAGCAGCGTTTCGAGAAGCTGTCGGGCGGTCAGCAGGCCCGGTTCCAGATCCTGTTGCTGGAACTCGCGGGCACCACGGCCCTCCTCCTCGACGAGCCGACCGACAACCTGGACCTGGAGTCGGCGGAGGCCCTCCAGGAGGGGCTGGAGTCCTACGAGGGCACCGTCCTGGCGGTCACGCACGACCGGTGGTTCGCCCGGTCCTTCGACCGGTTCCTCGTGTTCGGTTCGGACGGCGTGGTGCGGGAGACGCCCGAGCCGGTGTGGGACGAGCGGAGGGTCGAGCGGGCCCGGTGAGCGCGCCGCCGGCGGGCCGCCGGCCCCGGCCGTACGGACGGCCCGGGCCGGCCGGTGGAGTCGTCACCCCACCCGCCGGCCCGGAGTCGTCGTCCGCGGTGCGCGGGTGTCAGGCGACGGAGCCGGTCGTACTCGGCCGGCCGGTCTCGATGTGGCCGACGAAGCGCTGGGACCAGGCGGGGTCGTTGTTGACGGTGACGGTGAAGTCGTACCAGCCCTGCCCGTTGCTGACCTGGTTGAAGTAGTCGTCCACGGCCTGGCCGGGGCCGACGGTGTAGGTCCAGGTGCCGGTGCGGTAGTGGTTCGAGGTGATGGTGAAGACGGCGGTGTCGGCCGGGCTGTCGTTGCGGAGCTGGAACCACAGGGCGACGGGGTCGTTGTGGGGGGCGAACCAGCTCTTCACCCTGGCGTACCGGCCCTTGCCCGCCCCGGTGTTGCCCTTGAAGCGGCGCAGGAACCGGTTGGGGCCGACGACGGTCAGGTCGTACTTGCCGCTGCCGTAGCCGCCCCCGATGTTGAAGAAGTCGGCGGTGGCGGCGTTCGGCCCCACGGTGTACTGCCAGGGGCCGCCGCCGCGGTAGGCGTTGGCGTAGGCGGCGAAGTGGGCGGCGCCGGTGGCCTGGGCACCGAGGTTCTCGATGGCGACCCAGATCTTCTGGGTGCCGCCCGCGTCGGTGCCCTCGTAGCGGTCCAGGTAGGCGTTGGTCTGGTAGGGCAGCGCGCAGGCGGCCTTGTTGCCCGGCTCCTGGGCGGGCAGCGTGCCGCTCGCGGGGGGCGTGGGGGCGCTGGTGGTGCTGCACGCCGTGCCGGTCATCAGGGAGTGGCCGGCGGGGACCACGGCGGGCAGGGCGGGGAGCGGGCCGAAGACCGGGTTGTCGAAGTCGAAGGCCGAGGTGAGGTCACCGCAGACCGCGCGGCGCCAGGCGCTGATGTTGGGGCACTGCACGCCGGTCCAGGCCTCCAGGAACCGCAGGACGGAGGTGTGGTCGAAGACCTGCGAGTTGACGCGGCCCCCGCGGGTCCAGGGCGACACGATGGTCATCGGCACCCGGAAGCCGAGCCCGATCGGCAGGCCGTTGACGTGCTCGGTGGTGTCCCCGGTGTTGGCGGGGACGGCGGGCGGGACGTGGTCGAAGAAGCCGTCGTTCTCGTCGTAGGTGAGCAGGAAGACGGTGGAGTTGAAGATGTCCTGGTTCGTGTCGAGGGCCTCCAGCACCCGCTTGGTCATGGTCGCGCCCACGCTGGGGCTGGCGCTGGGGTGCTCGGAGTTGGCGTAGTCCGTGACGATCCACGAGACCTTCGGCAGCGTCCCGGCGGCCACGTCGGCGCGGAGCGCGGCGACCAGGGCGTCGGCCACGTCGCCGCCGCTGTAGGGGACCCCGGCCACGCCGCGCTGCCACAGGACCTTGTCCCCCGTGCCGTCCTTGGCGGGGTCGGAGGTCATGAAGGGGGCGAAGTACTCCAGAGCGTTGTCACCGTAGTTGCGGTCACCGGCCTTGTCGTAGACCTGGTACACCTTCCAGTCGATGCCCGCCAGCTGCAGGGCCTGCGCGTAGGTCTGCCAGTTCTGCCCGCTGCGGCGGAAGTCGCCGCCGTTGTGGCTGACCCGGTTCGCGCCCGGCAGACCGGCGCCGATGGACCCCGACCACAGGTAGTTGCGGTTCGGACCGGTCCCGGTCATCGACGAGCAGTGGTAGGCGTCGCAGATGGTGTAGGCGTCGGCGAGCGCGTAGTTGAACGGGATGTCCGCGCGGGAGTGGTAGCCCATGGTCATGCCGGTGCTGCTCTTGGCGGCGTACCAGTTGTTCATCCGGCCGCCGTTCCACGCGTTGTGCTGGTCGCTCCAGGCGTGCCCGCCGCCGTCGACCTTGCACTCGGAGCGCTCCCAGGTGTTCGAGCCGCCGCTCAGCGGCCAGGGGAGGATCGATCCGCTGCCCTTCGGCTGCTGGAAGACCGTCCGGCCGGAGGGTGCGGAGGTGGAGCCGGGCAGGTCGACGACGCTGTGGTCGCCGAAGCCGCGCACGCCCTTGAGCAGGCCGAAGTAGTGGTCGAAGCTGCGGTTCTCCTGCATCAGGATCACCACGTGCTTCACCGGGGCCAGACGCGGATCCACGGCCCCCTGCACCGCCGCCGCAGGCACCGCCTGGGCCGCACCGGCCCTCCCGAGCACCGGCCAGCCCGCACCGGTGGCGGCCGCCGCCGCCGTCGCGCCGACCAGGAACTTCCGACGTCCGATACGTCGCTCCACGGACCTACTCCTATCGATGGGGGTGTCCGCCGGCACCTCCTCGGAAGAGCGGTCCGCCGAGCCGGTCGGCACGGTGGTGGTGGCCTGCGCGTCTCCGGGGGTGGTGGCCGGAGTCACGGTGGTGAGGGGGGCGGCGGCCAGCCCAGATTCGGCCCGACCGGTGTCCTGTCGGCCCTCGACGGGCGGTCCGGACGTGAACAGGGGGAGAACATCGACACGGGTTGGCTGGACAAGTCGGCCGGCTGCACGGCGGTACCCGGGCCGGCCCGGAAAGGGACGGGGCTCCCCGGGCCGGGGCACGGGGAGCCCCGGGGGAGGCCGGCTGCCTCGTGGGACGCACCGGCCGAGGGGGGATCAGACCGAGGCGGTCGGCTTCCGGGACGTGGTCGTCCCGGTCGCCCCGGTGACGCCGGTCGGCTCGACTACGGGCACCGGTCCCGGCTCGACGGCCGGGACCGGACCGGTCGGGTCATCCGGTGGGAGGTCGTCCTCGCGCAGGGCCTGGGTCTCGGCTTTCAGGATGCGCATCGACCGGCCGAGACCGCGGGCGAGTTCGGGCAGCTTCTTGGAGCCGAACAGCAGGGCGATCGCGGCGATGACGATGATGATGTGCCAGGGTTCGAGAGCGTTGCGGAGCATCTTCGCCCACCGGTTCCTTCATGGGTTGTGGCAGGAGGGGGTCGGGCCGGCGGGCGCGCCGGCCGGCCGGGGATCGGGTCAGGAGTTGCGGACCCAGAACTCGACGGACAGCGGCGGGACGGTGATCTCCAGCGTCGGACCGGTCTTGGAGGTCAGGGACTGGTTGTTGGTGGCGGGGCCGTAGCGGTGGCCCTGGAAGACGGCGTCGGTCTGGGTGTCGACGGTGTAGGTGAAGGGCTCGGTGGCCGAGCGGTTGGTGACGGCGAACACCGGCTTGCCCGCCGTGGTGCGCCAGGCCATGATGCGGTGCTCGGAGTAGTGGGCGCCGTTGGTGTGGCGGGGTTCGTCGACGTGGTAGCGGACCGAGTCCCAGGGCATGTACTTCACGAAGCCGGCGACGGCGTTCCAGTTGCGCGGGTTGAACTGCCAGTGGCCCTTCCGGAGGTCGGGGTAGTGGCCGGCGCTGAAGTCGTCGTCGGCCGGGGGCCGCCACAGGCCCAGCGAGTAGTTCTCGGACTCCGAGTTGCCGATGGGCTTGAGAGCGTGCAGCCAGAACCAGGTCGGCGAGTTCTGGAAGGTCATCCAGTTCATGATCGACTGGGCGGTGTTGACGAACCGCCAGTCGGTCAGGGGGCCCCTGAGGTACTCGAACTCGTTGTTGAACACCGGCCGACCGACCGCACCGGAGGTGTAGTCGGTGGTGATCTGGTCCGTGCTGTCCGTGCCGATCTTGTGGAAGGTCCAGTTGTCGACGTACCGCATGGCCTGCGGGTCGGCCAGCAGGGCCTGTCCGTGGGCGCCCTTCCAGCCGCCCTCGCTCTCCGCGTTGATGATCGCGTTCGGGTACTTGGCGCGGATCTTCGGTGCGACGGCCTTGAAGGTGTCCCGGTACTGCGCCGGGGTGTACAGGCAGGAGGAGTAGGGCGTGCCCCTGTCGGGCTCGTTCTGCAGGCCCCAGTAGAGGATCTTCAGGCCCTTGGCCGCGAGGTGGTCGAGGTCGGCGACCATCGCGTCGCCCAGCGCGTCGAGGTTCGCCGGGGTGAAGGACGAGAGCCCGTAGTCGGTCTTCTTGTCCGGGCTCTCGCCGACCAGGCTGTTGTTCGTCTTCCAGCCGGGGGCCGGGGACCAGTACTCGGCCATCAGGCCCTCGACACCGGCCTGGTCGATCATCTCGGCCAGCAGGTCGGTCTGCCCCGGGTAGCGGTCGACGAGCCGCCTGCCGTCGGCGGTCACCCCCCGGTGGTAGAGGCCCAGGGCGAGCCGGCAGAAGCGGAATCCCCGGTCGGAGCGGCCGGCCTTCAGCATCTGCTGGTAGAAGCGGGTGCGCTCGGCGGGCGTCAGGTCGAACGGGACGCCGCTGACCGTACTCGGAATGCCCCCGTTGCCGGACGCGATCGAGTCGGACTGGATCTCGAAGCCGAGGCCGAGGATGGTCTGCTTGGCGGCCTGGTCGAAGCGGATCCGGTAGCTGCCGGTGGAGATGCCCGCAGCCTGCGCGTCGGCCTGGCTGATCGCGGGGGACAGGGTCGCCGCGGCGCCGGCGGCGAGCATGCCGCGCAGGACGGACCGGCGGTCGACGGGGTTGGGCATTCCGGTCAAGGGGGCCTCCGTGGGTGGGGGAGGGGTGCGGGAGGGGTGGGGGAGGGGTGGGGGTGCCGGGTCCGCGGACCCTCCCGCAAGGGGCGGCGTCGGCGATGAAGTGAAGGTATTCGATATACGAAACTTTGACCAGCATTCGGTCCGAATCGTTCCGCGGCGGAGTGGGCCGGGCCGGCGGCTGCGGCTCGCGCCGTCGGGACGTCCCCGCCCGGGCGGGTCGATGGGGCGGGGGCGTGATCCGCCGACGGAGCGCCGGTCGGCCGCAGCCATGGTGCGCATCCTCCCCGGGTGGGGTCAAGGCTTTGCGATCGAATGCTCAAACAATGGTTGTCTGATAGGAAATCGGTCCGATTGCATTGACCGGATCAGGTGACCGACCTATGGTCCTGGCGGGCGCCCCCTCTTTCCGGCGTCCCCATCGCCCGTGCCGCGCAAGCCAGTTGATCCACTCGCGGCACGGCCCACCGCCCCGTGCGCTCAGGCGGCGTCACCGACTCGCACGACGCCGCCGCCCGCTCCGCCGAAGCCGGCCACCCCCGTCAGGTTGGAGATCCCACCATGCACGCCGCACCAGGGGTGCGGCTCGGCGTCCGTCGGACCCCCGCCGTCGCCGCCCCGGCGCTCGGCGCGCCGGGCTGCCCCTCGCCCGGTCATCCGTACCCCGCACCGAAAGCAGGGACCGATCCGCATGAAGAGTTTCCCGTCCGGAGTCCTGCCCGCACTGGCCGCGGTCGTGGCCGCGCTCATGGGAGTCGCCGTCCTCGCGCCCGCCACCGCCCGGGCGGCCGGAACGGCGCAGACGTGGAGCGTCGGGCAACCCGGGTCCACCTCGGGCCCGAGGATCGCCGCGCTCGTCGCGCTCGACGACCGGGGCGCGCTGACCCTCGGGGTGAAGCGCGGTGACACCACCGTGCTGGAGGCCGCGCCGCTCGGCCTGGTGACCGACCGGGCCGACCTGTCCACCGGTCTGAGTCCGCAGAGCCGCACCGACCGCCTCGTCCACGAGTCCTACCGCGCCACCACCGGCAAGCGTCTGGACCGCGCCACGACCATGACCGAGGCCCGGTTCTCGTTCACCGGCGGCCGAGGAACCCGCGTCGACCTCGTGGTCCGGGTCTCCGACCAGGGTGTGGCCTACCGCTACGACCTGCCCACGACCACCGGCGGCAGGGTCGAGCGCGAGGTTTCCGCCTTCCAGTTGCCCGGCGACGCCACCGCCTGGCTCACCCCGTACGCTCCCGGCCACGAGAAGCACCACGGCCGGACCACGGCGTCCGGCGCGGCCACGGGCTCCTTCGGCTACCCCGCGCTGTTCCAGGTCCGCGACGACTACGTCCTGCTCTCGGAGTCCGGCGTCGACGGCCGCTACGCCGCGAGCCGGCTCGACCACACCGCGGGAAGCGGCCGGTACGCGCTGAAACTGGACGACACCGACGTCGACGTCGACGGCCCGCTGACGACCCCCTGGCGCACCGCGACCGTCGGTGACCTCCCCGGCGTGACGGGGTCGACGTTCACCGACGACCTAGCGCCGCCCGCCCGGATCACCGACACCTCCTGGATCCGGCCCGGAAAGGTCGCCTGGTCCTGGCTCGCCGGGGCCCGCGGCGTCCAGGCCGACTTCGAGGCGCAGAAGGCGTTCGTCGACTACTCCGCCGCCCACGGCTGGCCGTACTCGGTCGTCGACGACGGCTGGGCGGGTCAGTCGTGGGTGCCGGACCTCGTGCGGTACGCGAAGGAGCGCGGCGTCGGGATCATGCTCTGGATGCACTGGACGGACCTCGACACCGCGGCCGAGCGGGACACCGTCCTGACCCGGATGAACGAGTGGGGCGTGGTCGGACTGAAGATCGACTACATCGAGTCGGAGACCCAGGCCCAGTTCCGGTGGTACGACGACATCCTGAAGGCGACCGCCGACCACCGGCTGATGGTCACGCTCCACAGCTCCACCATCCCCAACGGGATGCAGCGCACCTGGCCGCACGTCGTGACCATGGAGGCCGTCCGCGGAGCGGAGTACAAGGGGGCGTCCATCGGCGACATGACCACCATCCCCTTCACCCGCAACGTCGTCGGTTCCATGGACTACACCCCGATGGACCTGCAGCGCAGCGGGCACCCGAACTCGGAGGCCTCCGAGGTCGCGCTGACCGTGGTCTACGAGTCGGGCTTCCAGCACCTGGCCGGCTCGCTGGAGGTCTACCGTCAGCGCCCCGAGGCGGAGCGCTTCCTGGAGCAGGTGCCGACCGTCTGGGACGACAGCGTGCTGGTGTCCGGCCGGCCGGGCGAGGGCGCGGTCTTCGCCCGCCGCAGCGGCGATCGCTGGTTCCTCGGGTCGATCGCCGCGGGCCCGGCGCACACCGAACGGGTGCCCCTCGGCTTCCTCGGCAGCGGGGGCGGCAGCCGGCTCGTCGAGGTGGTCCGCGACGGCGCGAAGGGGCTCGTCCGCGAGAGCCGGCGGGTCCGCTCCACGGATGTCCTCGACGTCCCCGTGCCCGCCAACGGCGGCTTCGCGGCGATCGTCTGCGCCGATCTCCCCGGCCGCACCGCCTGCGACGAGCCCGTGGAGCGCGTCGCCCCGGCCACGCTGACCCTGTCCTCGCCGAAGGCCGAGGTCGAGCCGGGCGCCGCCACGCGGATCGACGGACGCTTCACCGTGGACCGGTACGGCCCCGTGACCGACGTCTCCGTGCAGATCGACACCCCGGCGGGGTGGCGGGCCGTGGGGACCGGCACCACCGCGGCCTCGCTGTCGGCCGGTGAGGCCGTCACTCCGAGCTGGACGCTCACCGCTCCCGCGGACGCGGCCCCCGGGACCGGCCACGACCTCGTGGTCACCGCCCGCTACCAGGTCGTCCGGGGCGGGACCACGAGCGTCGTCACCAAGCAGCGCACGGTCCGGGTCTTCGTCCGTCACCCCGGTGTCGTCTACGTCAGCGAACTCCCCTTCGCCGCCCAGACCGCGGGTCACGGCCCCGCCGAACGCGACACCTCCAACGGCGAGTCCGAAGCGGGTGACGGCAGGACCCTGCGGATCGGTGGCAGGGCCTTCGACAGGGGCCTCGGGATGCACGCCAACGGCTCCGTCACCGTCCGGCTCGGCGGCGCCTACCGGCGCTTCACCGCGCTGGTCGGTCTGGACGACGAGGTCGCCGCCGGTGGGCGGGGCAGTGTCGTCTTCGAGGTCGTCGCCGACGGCAGGGTCGTCGCCACCACACCGGTGACGACCGCGCAGAGCCCCGCCCGCAGCATCGACGTCGACACGTCCGGGGTCACCGAGCTCACGCTCCGGGTGACGGACGCCGGTGACGGCCGCTCGTTCGACCACGCCGACTGGGCCGACGCCCGCTTGACCAGGAACTGACCGACAACCCGACCTGCACCGACCTGCACCGACCGGGATCCTGACGCCGGCCCGGCCGTTCCGCAGCAGACCGTCCCGCCGCCCCGGCACCGGGCAGGCGGGACGGTCGTCGGCGGCCCCGGGCGGCCCCGGGCGGCCCCGGGCGGCCCCGGGTGACCCCGACGGAGTGCCCGGATCGCCCGGCCGCACCGGGCGAAGCTCCGGCCGACCATTTTCTGTTATGCCAATTGAAACATCATTAAATGCGCGCCTAGGGTCCTGCCATGGAGGAGCGCAGGGGGCGCGGTCGGCCCCGGAAGAACCCGGAACAGCTCGCGCGATGGACACCGCCCGAAGGCTGGTCCCGACTGGTCGCCTGGATCTCGCCCGAGGAGAAGAAGGCGCTGAAGCGCGTCGCCGTCGAGGCCGAGGTCTCGGTCGCGGACCTGGTCCGCGCGCTGGCGGGCGGCCTGGCGGCCGGTGCCGTCACCCACGAGGAACTGCTCGGTCACGTCAGGAAGGGCATGCAGGTCATGGAGAAGATCCCCACGTTGTTCGAGCGGGACGCCGACTTCCGGGTCGTCGACCGGCCGCAGGCGTCGTGCGCATGGGTGTTCGACGGCGAGGGGGCCCCGACGGAGAAGCTCGACGGAACCAACGTCCGCCTCACCGTCCGGGCCGGCCGGCTGGTGCGGGTGGAGAAGCGGCGCAACCCGAGCAAACTGCAGAAGAGCCAGGGGATCAAGGACGGCTGGTACGTCGACACCGCCGAGGACGCGGCGGAGGACAAGTGGGTCCTCACCGCAGCCCGCAACACCGACGTCACGTCGTGGCCGGACGGCGAGCACTCCTGCGAGGCGCTCGGCCCCCGCATCCAGGGCAACCCGCTGCTGCTGGACGACCACCGGTGCGTGCCGTTCAACCTGGAGGCGCCGGTCTTCCAGGGCGTGCCGCGCGACTACGCCGGCCTGCGCGACCACCTCGCCGAACTGGAGAGCCGCTTCGCCCCCGGCACCCTGGCCGAGGGCATCGTCTTCCACCACCCCGACGGTCGCCGCGCCAAGATCAAGCGCAAGGACTTCCCGGTCCTCGCCGGGCTCGGGGTCGCCCCGTAACCCACCGGTCGCGGCGGCGGGCCCGCCCTCGTCGTCCTCCACCGCCTCGACGCCCGGGGCGCGCCGGCACCGCTCGCCGACGGGGACGTCGGGCGTGGTCAGCCGGACCGGCGGTCCAGGGCCTCGTCGAGGGTGCAGGCCGCCATGATGAGCGACAGGTGGGTGAACGCCTGCGGGAAGTTGCCGAGCTGCTCGCCGCTGGGCCCGATCTCCTCGGCGAACAGGCCGACGTGGTTGGCGTAGGTGTGCATCTTCTCGAAGGTGTACCGGGCCGGTCGCAGGCGTCCGGCCCGGGCCAGCGCGTCCACGTAGAGGAAGGTGCAGAGGCTGAAGGTGCCCTCGGAGCCGCGCAGCCCGTCCGGGGAGGCCGCCGGGTCGTAGCGGTAGACGAGGCTGTCGGAGACCAGGGTGCGGTCCATCGCGTCGAGTGTGGACAGCCAGGACGGGTCCCGGGGCGAGACGAAGCCGACCCGGGGCATCAGGAGCAGCGAGGCGTCGAGCACGGCGTCGCCGCCGTAGTGCTGCACGTAGGCCCGGTCCTCCTCGCTCCAGCCGCGCTCCATGACCTGGAGCAGGACGGCGTCGCGGGCCTTCGTCCAGCGGTCGGTGTCGGCGGGCCGGCGGAAGGCGTCCGCCAGGCGCAGGCCGCGGTCGAAGGCGGCCCAGCACATCACCCGGCTGTAGGTGAAGTCCTGCCGGCCGCCGCGGGTCTCCCAGATGCCCTCGTCGGGGCGGTCCCAGGAGTCGGCCAGCCAGTCCAGGGTCCGGGTGAGCACCTTCCAGCCCCGGTAGCCGGCCTGGGTGGCGATCTCGCGGCCCTCCGACAGGGCGTACATGGCCTCGCCGTAGATGTCGAGCTGCAACTGGTCGGAGGCCGCGTTGCCGAGCCGTACGGGCGCGGAGCCGAGGTAACCCTCCAGGTGGCCGAGGATCTCCTCGGTCAGCAGCGGTTCGCCGTCGACCCGGTACATGATCCGGAGCGGCTCGCTGCCCTGCCCCGTCGCCTCGTGCAGCCGGTCACCGAGCCAGTGCGTGAAGGCGGTGGCCTCCTCGACGAAACCGAGGTCGAGCAGGGCCCGGACGGAGAGCGAGCCGTCCCGCACCCAGGTGTAGCGGTAGTCCCAGTTGCGCTCGCCCCCGACCTGCTCCGGCAGGCCCATGGTCGCGGCCGCGACCGGCGCGCCGGTGGGGGCGTAGGTGAGCAGCTTGAGGGTGATGGCGGAGCGGTTGACCATGCCGGGCCAGCGCCCCCGGTAGTTGGAGCCGTGGACCCAGCGCTGCCAGAAGTCGGCGACCTCCCAGAGCTGCTTCGTGATCCCGTCGACGGTGGGCGGCGGGGGCGGCGGCGGGTTCTGGCCGTCGGCGTCGCAGACGGTCAGGATGACCGCGGCCGACTCGCCGACGCTCAGCGTGACGGCGCCCCGCAGGTCGTCGCCGTCCCGCTCGACCGGGAAGGTGCTCTGGAGGTACGCGCAGACGCCCGGTGCGCGGAAGGCGGCGATCTCGGGGCGGAGGTCGAGGGAGTGGGTGGCCCGGCCGTAGTCGAACCGGGGACGGCACTCCATGGCGAAGCGCACGGTGCCGCGCACGCTGCGCACGGTGCGGACCAGGGCGTGCCGCCCGCTCGGGATCCGTCCGGCGTCCGGCGGCATCCAGTCGATGACCTCGCCCACCCCGTCGGGCGACATGAACCGGGTCACCAGGACGGCGGTGTCCGGGTAGTACAGCTGCTTGCAGGTGGCGTCCGGATTGACGTCCGCGAGCCTGAAGTAGCCGCCGCGGTCGTGGTCCAGCAGCGCTGCGAAGATGCTCGGGGAGTCGAACCGGGGAGCGGCGAACCAGTCGACGACGCCCCGCGAGGTCACCAGCGCGGCACACTGGAGGTCGCCGATCAGGCCGTGCTCGGCGATGGGCGGGTAGCGGTCCATGTGCGGTCCAAGGTCTGGGCGATCCCTTGGTCTCACTATCGGCCAGGACCGGCGGACGCGCCCGTTGCGGCCGGCGTGCCGCGAACCGGGAGCCCCGGCGACCGGGTCCTCAGCCCGCTGCCGGAGCGGCGGCGGGAGCGCCGGCCCGGCTGGTCAGCGCCGCCATCCGCAGGTGCCCGACGGCGTCGGCCGGGGTGAGCAGCAGCACCAGGGCCGACGGGTCGTCCACCGGGTGGAACGAGGAGAGGGCCAGCCGGACGGGTCCGGTGCCGGTCGGCTCCACGGTGATGGTGCGGGCGGTCAGGTCCGCCACCGAGTGGCATCCCCACCAGTGCCGCAGTTCCGGCGCGTCCGCGTCCAGGTGCCGGTAGACCTCCTCCGTCCGGGAGTCCGCGAGGGCCGGCCCGGCCTGTGCGCGGAAGTGCTGGAAGACGTTCATGGCCAGCGGCTCCCAGTCGTGCAGGACCTCGCGTAGCCTGCGGTCCACGGCCATCAGCCACATCAGGTTGCGCCGGTCCGCGGGCACGGCCTCGGGCGGGCCCCACAGCACGGCCCACGCGGTGTTCCAGCCGAGCAGGTCGAAGTGGCGGTCGACGAGCACGGCCGGGCTGGCCGGCCAGGAGTCGAGCACGGGCTGGACGGCGGCGGCGAGCCGGTCCGTCCCGGGGCCGTCGTGGGCGGCGGCGTCGTGGTGGCCCGCCAGCCGCATCGCGTAGCGGAGCCCGGCCGGGTCGAGCCGCAGCGCCCGGGCGACGGCCTCCAGCACCTGCCGCGAGGCGGGCACCCGGCCCTGCTCCAGCCAGGTGTACCAGGCGAGTCCGACGCCGGCCATCGAGGCGACCTCCTCGCGGCGCAGCCCCGGGGTGCGGCGGCGCGTGGTCGGGGTCAGCCCCACGTCGGCGGGCTTGAGGAGGTCGCGGTGGGCGCGCAGGAAGGCGCCGAGTTCCGCGCCGGCGACGGGGGTTGACACGGGTTCTGCTCCTCGGAGGGGCGTACCGCGGGCGGCCGCCGGGAATGGGTCGTGAGGAGGGGCGCCGGCGCGGGGGAGCGGGCGGAGGCCCGGGGGTCAGCGCGCGGCGCGCGGACGACAGAGCTCGTCGAAGCACCTGCGGTGCCACGAGCCGCCGATGCCGGCCAGGGTGAAGCCGGTCCGCCGATACGCCATGGCGCCACCCTAGGACCGGGGATCGCCGCTGGTCAAGGGCAGGACCGGGCCCCCGGCGGGCCCGGCCGCGACGGTCACGGACGGGCACCGGACGAGTACCGGACGGGCCCCGGACGAGGCTCCGACGGGCGCCGGACGGCCCGCCGGGGGCGGCGCCGCC